>NZ_VWWC01000086.1:0-30366 GCF_011753175.1 Burkholderia sp. Cy-637
CGCTGGCCGAGGCGGCCTTCGAGACGATCGACCTGGGCGAGGGCGCAGCGACCGGGACGGCCGGCGACTGGCGCGCGGCCCTGGCCGAGCATGCCGATCGCCTGCACGGCAGCCTCGACCTGGCCGCGGGCCCCTTGCTGCGCGCGGCTGCGTTCGCCACCCCCGAGGGCGCGCGGCTGCTGATCGTGGTGCATCACATCGTGGTCGACGGCGTGTCCTGGCGGATCCTGCTCGACGACCTGCTGAGCGCCTACGACGCCCTGCGCAGCGGCCGCGCGCCGGCGCTGCCGAAGCCGCCGACGCGCTGGCGCGACTGGTCGCGGCGCCTGGCTGCCTATGCCGCGCAGCCGGAACTGCTGGCCGAGCTGGCCTGGTGGCAGGCCCGGCTCGGCACGGCCGAGGATGCCGCGCCGCGCGCCGAGGGCGGCCAGCGGCATCGGGCCTGGGCGCTCGACGCCGAGACGACCGCCCGGCTCACCCAGGCCGGCTGGCGCATCGACGAGGTGCTGCTGGCCGCGCTCGCGCATGCCTGCGCCGAGGTGCTGCCGGCCGTGCCGGTGGTGGTCGAGCTGGAAGGACACGGCCGCGGCGACCAGGTGCCCGGCGTCGATCTGAGCCGCACGCTCGGCTGGTTCACCACGCAATATCCGCTGCGCGTGAGCGCGCATGAGGATGTCGATGCCACGCGTCGCGCCATCGGTGCCGCGCGCGCCGAGCTGCCGGCCGAGGGGCTGCACTACAACCTGCTGCGCTACGCCGGGTTGGCCTCGTCGCGCGCCGCACTGGCCGCGCTGCCGGCCACCACGGTCGGCTTCAACTACCTGGGCCGCTTCGAGGAACGCCTCGGCGCGGGCCGCTTCACGTTTGCCGCCGAGGACAGCGGCGACGGCACGCAGGGCCGCGTCGCGGCCGGCGCGCGTCACTGGCTCGACCTGAACGGC
This sequence comes from Burkholderia sp. Cy-637, assembly GCF_011753175.1. Taxonomy (NCBI): domain Bacteria; kingdom Pseudomonadati; phylum Pseudomonadota; class Betaproteobacteria; order Burkholderiales; family Burkholderiaceae; genus Burkholderia; species Burkholderia sp. Cy-637. The sequence goes on from NZ_VWWC01000086.1 coordinate 942, forward strand.
CTGATCGCCGAGGGCTGCCTGAAGGTGGACTGGAGCGCCGCCGAGGGTTCGGTCGACGAAGCGACGCTGGCGCGCCTGGTGACGGTGTTCGACGCGCAGGTGCGTGCGCTCGCCGGCATGGCGCACGGCGCCGCCGATCCGACGCAGGCGGCACCGCGTCGCTTCGGCGATCTGCCCGAGGGCGCGCCGGGTGAGAGCGTGGTCGTGGGTGACGCCGTCGCCGCGGCGGCCTTCGCGGTCTGGCGCGAGCGCTTCCACGCCGAGGCGCGTCTCGCGCCGGCGCCCGACGCGCGGCTGCAGCCGCTCAACGCGGCACGCGCGCCGGTCACGCTGTTCTGCTGTTATCCCGGCTTCGGCCTGACCGGCGAATACCGCTACCTGGCGGCGGCGCTGCAGGGCGTGGCCTCGGTGGTGGCGCTGCGCGCGCCCGGTTTCGCCCGGCCCGAATCGACTCCCGCCGATTGGCCGGCGAGCTTCGAGGCGCTGGCCGAGGATTGCACGCGCGCGATCCTCGCGGCGCAGCCGGCCGGCCCGTATCGGCTGCTGGGCTGGTCGTTCGGCGGCCGCATCGCCTTCACGGTGGCCGCGCGCCTGCGCGCGCTCGGGCACCGGGTCGATTTCCTCGGCCTGCTCGACACGGCGATCCGCACCGCCGATGCGCACGACGAGCCGGGCGCCGAGGCCGAGGTGGCCGGCGCCGATGCGCTCGCCGCGCTGCCGGCGTGGCTGGCCGCGCAGCCCGACGGCGCGGCCCTGGCGCCGCTGTTCGCGCGCGCGGCCGAGATCGACGGCCTGCATTACCGCTTGCGCGTCGCGCACGCGCTGCCGCGCATCGACGTGCCGCTGAGCTTCTGGCATGCCACGCGCGATGCCGTGGCGGGTCGCGAGCGCGACTGGCGGCCGCATACCAGCGGCGAGGTGGAGGTGATCGAGGCGGATGCGACGCACAGCGGGATCGTGCTGCATCCGGAGGTGCATGCCGGCGTCGCGCGCCGCCTGCGTGCGCTGGCGGCGGCTCCGGCGGTTCCCGCTGCGCTGGCGGCCGGCGAATCGGCGGAAATCGGCGGCGACGACGCGCGGCACCGCCGAACTGTCGGATAATGACGCCCCGGCGGGCTTCGGCCCGCCGTTCCCGCCAGACCAAGCAGACGATGGAACCGAAGCCGTGACCACATCCGCCGGCGATACGCCGCTCTACCGACTTTCAGGTGTCGATTTCGCGATCGGCGACAAACTGCTGTTGCAGGACATCACGCTGGACATCCCGGCCGGGCAGGTGGTCGGCCTGATCGGCCACAACGGCTCCGGCAAGACCTCGCTGATGCGCCTGCTGGCGCGCCTGCATGCGCCCACGCGCGGCAGCATCGCGTTCGGCGGCGAGCCGCTGGCGGGCTGGCCGCACCGGCGCTTCGCGCAGCAGGTCGCGCACCTGCCGCAGTACACGCCGGCCACCGACGGCCTGCTGGTGCGCGAGCTGGTCGCCCTCGGCCGCTATCCCTGGCACGGCGCGCTGGGCCGCTTCACGCGCGAGGATCACGAGCACGTCGAGAACGCGATGGTCTCGACCGACGTCGCGCACTACGCCGAGCGTCCCGTCGACAGTCTTTCGGGCGGCGAGCGCCAGCGCGTCTGGCTGGCCATGCTGATCGCGCAGGACAGCCGCTGCGTGCTGCTCGACGAGCCCACCTCGGCGCTCGACATCGGCCACCAGCTCGAGGTGCTGCAGCTGATCCGCACGCTCTGCGAGGCACGCGGCATGACCGCCGTGGTGGTGCTGCACGACGTCAACATGGCCACGCGCTTCTGCACCCAGCTGGTATCGCTGCGCCACGGCCGCGTGCTGATGCAGGCCAGCCCCGAGGAGATCATGCGCGAGGACAGCCTGGAGGCGATCTACGGCGTGCCGATGGGCGTGATGACCGATCCGGTCGGCGGCCACCGCATCGGTTATCCGCGATGAGCCGCGTTCGTATTCACCCGGATGCGGGCCGGCGCCGCTGGCTCGCGCGCGGCGGGGCGCTCGGCCTGGCCGGCGCGGCCGCCGCGCTGGCGCGGCCCGGCATGCTGCACGCGGCACCGGCCGCCGTCGATCCTGCCTCCGGCGCCGCCGAATCCACCGCGATCCCGACGCGCATCGTCACCATGAACTGGGAACTCACCGAGACGCTGCTCGCGCTCGGCGTGGTGCCGATCGGCGTGACGCTGCCCGACTGGTATCGCAGCTCGATCGTCGAGCCGCCGCTGCCGCCGGGCATTGCCGACGTCGGCCTGCTGTACCAGCCCAACTTCGAGGTGCTGCTCACGCTCAAGCCCGACCTGCTGGTGCTCACGCCGGGCCACGCGCCGGCGATCCGCATCCTGCAGCGGATCGCGCCGACCATCATCCTGAGCCAGTACATGACCAGCGAGACGCCGTATCGCGATCTGTGCGACGAGACCGGCAAGCTGGCCGCGCGCGTCGGCCGCCCGCGGCGCGCCGTCGAGCTGGTGGCCGAGGCCGAGCGCACCATCGAGACCGTGCGCGCCGGGCTCGCCGCCCGGCCGGCGCGGCTCGGCAAGCCGGTGATCGTGGCCGACCTGGTCGACGACCGGCACCTGCGCGTCTATGGCCGCGGCAGCCTGTTCGACGAGATGCTCGACAAGATCGGCGTGCGCAATGCCGCGCATCCGCGCGACGGCGGGCCGGTCTGGCCGACCCAGGCCGGTTATTCGCTGGTGCCGCTGCAGCGGCTCGCCGAGGTGCCCGAGGCCAGCGTGCTGCTGGTCGGCCCGGTCAAGGCGCCGGCCCGTGCCGGCCTGGCCGGCAATGCGATCTGGCACGCGCTGCCGGCGGTGCGCGAGCGCCGCGTGGCCGAGCTGCCGGTGATCGCGCCGTATGGAGGATTGGTGTCGATGCAACGTTTCGCGCGGGCGATCGACGCCGCGCTGGGCACGATCGAGGCGGGAGGCGGCGGTGTTGCGTAACCTGATGAGCCTGCCGCGCCAGGCCGCGCCGCGCGATACGCGCTGGTGGGTGATCGGCGCGATGATCGCGATCTCGCTGCTGCTGGCTATCCTCGGCATCCGCGCCGAACTCGACGGCGCCTCGTTCTGGCAGGCGCTGACCGCGCCCGATCCGCACAACCTGCGCGAGATCCTGGTGCGCGACAGCATGCTGCCGCGTATCGCCATGACCCTGTTGTGCGGCGGCGCGCTGGCGCTGGCCGGCACCCTCGCGCAGCAGGTGCTGCGCAATCCGCTGGCCGAGCCGATGACGCTCGGCGTGTTCCCGGGCGCCTATCTCGCGCTGATCATCGCCGATCTGTGGGGCCCGTCCTGGCTGGTGGCGGGGCGGCCCGTGATCGCCCTGGCGGGCGGGCTGCTGGCGATGCTGGCGGTGTTCGCGCTGTCGGCGCGGCAGCGCATGGCGCCGCTCGCGGTGGTGCTCTCCGGCATGATCGTCAACCTCTATTGCGGCGCGATCAGCCTGGCGCTGTCGATGGCGCACTTCGAACTGCTGCGCGGCCTGATGATCTGGGGCGGCGGGGCGCTCGACCAGACCGGCTGGCACGAGAGCCGCATGCTCGGCCTGGCGGTGCTCGGCTGCGCGATCGTGACCGTGCTGCTGCGCCGTCCGCTCGGCGTGTTCGATGCCGGCGATTCGACCGTGCGCAGCCTCGGCGTCGGCCTGCATCGCACGCGCGTGGTGGCGCTGCTGGTGGCGGTGGTGCTGACCGCCGCGGTGGTCTCGACGGTCGGCGTGATCGGCTTCGTCGGCCTGGCCGCGCCCACCCTGGCGCGCTTGGCCGGCGCGCGCCGGCTCGGCCAGCGCCTGGTCTGGGCACCGCTGCTGGGCGCCGCGCTGCTGTGGCTGACCGACGAACTGGTGCGCGTGGTGTCGTCCGCCGAGCTGTTCTCCGCGCATCTGCTGCCGACCGGCACCGTCACCTCGCTGATCGGCGTGCCCCTGCTGCTGTTCCTGCTGCCGCGCCTGCGCGCCCAGCCGGACCTGCACGCGGCCGGCATCGCCGCGCCGGCGCCCGCGCGGCTCGCGCGCCGCTTGCCGCTGGCCTTGCTGGCGCTGGTGGTGGTGCTGGCGCTCAGCTTCGGCGTGACGCGCACGGTCGACGGCTGGCGCATCGGCGATCTCGAGCAGATCCGCGCCATCATGTTCTGGCGCCTGCCGCACACGGTGGCGGCGGCCGCGGCCGGCGTGCTGCTGGCGATCGGCGGCACCCTGATCCAGCGCATCACCGCCAATCCGATGGCCAGCCCGGACCTGCTCGGCGTCAGTTCGGGCGGCATGCTCGGCCTGGTGGTGGCGCTGTTCATGGGCGTGACGCCCGGGCCCGGCATGCTGTTCCTCAGCTGCCTGGTGGGCGTGGTGGTCACGCTGGCGGTGCTGATGTGGCTCGGCTCGCGCGTGGCCTTCGCGCCGGAGCGGCTGCTGCTGATCGGCGTGGCGATCAGCGCGCTGCTGCAGGCGGTGGTCAGCGCCATGATGTCGAGCGGCGATTCGCGGGTGGGGCTGCTGCTCAACTTCATCGTCGGCTCGACCTATTACGTGCAGGCGCCGATCGCCTACGCCGCCGCCGTGATCGCGCTGCTCGGCCTGGTCTGCGCGCCGCTGATGAGCCGCTGGATCGAGACGCTCGGCCTGGGCGCCGGCGTGGCGGGGGGGCTCGGCATCCCGGTCGGGCGCGCGCGCCTGCTGATCCTGCTGCTGGCCGCGGTGCTGACCGCCGCCTCGACCCTGCTGGTCGGCCCGCTGTCCTTCGTCGGCCTGATCGCGCCGCATATCGCGCGCTTCTCGGGCGCGCGCCGGCCTGCCTCGCAGATCCTGGTGGCGGCGATGATCGGCGCCTTGCTGATGACCTTCGCCGAATGGCTGGGCCGCCAGTTGGTATTTCCGGAGGAGGTGGCCTCGGGCCTGGTGGCTACCCTGATCGGCGGTCCTTACCTGATCGCGCTGATGCTGCGCAAGACGGCCACCTCGACCTGATGCCGGGGCGGCGCGCGCATGCCCGTCGAGGCGTGCGCGTGCCGTGCCCCGACTCGCGGCGATCGGTTCCGATCGTGCCGCGCTATTTCCCACATTCCCTATCACGCAGCGACCCACCGGCCGGCGCGTCGCTGCGTCGATTCATCGAATTGCCGCGCGTAATCGGGCCGGTGCATCGTTTCGCCATCGCATTCGATAAGCAATTCCGTCGATGCGGCATCCGCGGCCCAGGGCCGGCGAAATACGCCGGAAATGCCCGGGAAATGCGCGCCGCCCCCCGCATCCTGCCGCCTCGCGCACGCAGGGCACCTCCGCTGCGGCGCCGATGCATTCGAACGATTGGAAACCACGGTCCGCAAGGGCAATTTCATCGTGTTTGAGTTCGTAAATGAATTGCAAATGAGAATCGTTATCGGTAATATTCCGTCTCGCGTTCCGGCGTGGGGAAGGTGCGTAGGCCGACCGGACGCGATCAACCGTATCTCGAAATGCATTGCCAGCATTTCGCCTGCATGCGGTGATTCTTACAAACGGCCGCCGGGTCGTTGTTCCGGGCGACGGCGGACGAAACCACACTTGGAGCGCAATCAACAAATGGGAATCTCGATGGACGTGTGGCGACGCGGCAGACGCGTTTCGTATCGACAGGCAGGGGCGATCCGGCTGACGCCGATCGCGATCGCGTTGTGCGCGACCTGGGCCGGCGCGGCGCACGCGCAGCAGGCGGCCAGCGCGGCGCAGAGCACGGCGCTGCCGACCGTGTCGGTGTCGGCCGAGGCCGACGCGACGACCGAGGACAGCGGTTCGTACTCATCGCGCAATGCCACCATCGGCGGTCGCACGCCGGTGCCCATCAAGGAGATTCCCGCCTCGGTCTCGGTGCTGACGCGCCAGCGGATGGACGATCAGAACATGACGACCATCCAGGACGCGCTGCGCAACATGACGGGCGTGAGCGCGTTCGAATACGGTGACGGCACGGCCTACTACCATGCTCGCGGCACGGCGCTCGGCATCGAGTTCGACGGTGTGTCGATCGTCAGCGGCCTGCAGTACCTGCAGCAGTTCGACCTCGGCATCTACGACCGCGTGGAACTGATCCGCGGCCCGAACGCGGTGCTCGACGGCAACGGCGAGCCGGGCGGCACGGTGAACCTGGTGCGCAAGCGCCCGCAGAAGGAATTCCACATCGGCACCGAGACGCAGGTCAGCTCGTTCGGCGGCGTGCGCCAGATGGTCGACGTGACGGGCTCGCTGAACAAGGACGGCACGCTGCGCGGGCGCGCCGTGCTGATCGGCAGCGACCAGCATCAGTCGATCGACCGGGCGCGCACCAAGGAAGTGACCGCCTACGGCGCGATCGATTGGGACATCACGCCGCGCACGACGCTGTCGATGTCGGCCGGCTACCAGGTCAATACCAATACCGGCTTCGACTACGGCGCCTCGGGCCTGTTCGCCACCCCGACCAGCCCGGCGCCGTTCGCGCGCGTGCCGAGCTCGTTCTCGCAGAACTTCGCGCCGGACTGGAACTACGCGTACAACTCGCTGCAGGAAGTCAACGCGAACCTGGTCCATCGCTTCTCGAACGGCTGGAAGTCGCAGACCACGCTGTTCTATCGCCATGAATTCGTGAAGTCCGACGAGGCCGACAGCGGGCCGGGCGCACTCGCCCCGGGCATCGCGCGCTACACCGAGCGCCGGCAGCAGAACACCTATGACTGGTTCGGGGCCGACACCAACGTGAGCGGGCCGATCCAGGCGTTCGGCCGCACCCACACGCTGACGGTCGGTGCCAACTACTCGCTGATGTCGGAAACGGCTTACAGCGGCAACGCCTCCCTGGCCGGCCCGGGCCCGCTCGGCACCTTCAGCCTCTACGATCCGAACGTGATCGGCAAGGTCGACGTGCCGTTCACGTTCGGTACCAATACGCGCCTGGTCCAGTACGGTTTCTACGCGCAGGCGCGCGTCAAGCTGCTCGACCCGCTGACCCTGGTCCTGGGTGGTCGCGAGGCCTTCTACGAGCAACGCTCGCAGTCGCTGCTGCCGACCGTCGCGGACTGGCAGACCGACGTGAACCTGAATCACAAGTTCCTGCCGTCGGTGGGCCTGGTGTGGGATATCACGCGCAACACGACGGCCTACGCGAGCTTCTCGCGCTTCCTCGCCGCGCAGGTCGCGAACGAGGTCGGCGGCAGCCTGGTGCCGCCGCGTACCGGCGAGCAGTATGAAATCGGCGTGAAGAACAGCTTCCTGGGTGGGCGCCTCAATACCACCGCGGCGCTGTTCCGGATCAACGACAACAACCGCGCGGTCGCCGACCCGAACAATCCCGGTTTCTCGATCCCGGCCGGCAAGGTGCGCGACCAGGGCTTCGAATTCGAGGTCACCGGGCAGCCCACCGAGAACTGGAACGTCTATGCCGGTTACACGTACCTGAATGCCGCTTACGAGAACGCCGCCGCGGATCTGTCGGAAGGCACCGATCCGAAGCACCTGTTCAAGCTGTGGACCAAGTACGCGTTTTCCTCGGGCAAGCTGCGCGGCCTGTCGGTCGGCGGCGGCATGCTGGCCCAGACGCAGACCACGCGCGGCGTGGTGCAGGGCGGCTACGCGATCTTCAACGCGCAGGTCGGCTACCGCTTCAACAAGCATGTCGAGGCCTCGCTCGCGCTGAACAACATCTTCAACCGCGACTACTACCTGCGTCCGCCCGGCAACTTCTACAGCGTGTTCGGCGATCGCCGCAACGTGATGCTGACGGTTCGCTCGGACTTCTGATCGAACCCACCCGGCGGCGGGCAGGTCCCGCCGCCATGCAACAAGCCCGGGCGCTCCGCTAGCCCGGGCGGTTTCACCCGGTTGGTCCGGGAGCGTGTACCGGCAGTGAGGGTGTGCGTGACAGCGGCGGTCACGAAGTGGTCGTGAAATTGAAACATAGAATGCGAATCATTCCGATTTGCATTGTGAATTTTTATAACTTACCCGCGTACGACAGCTTCGGGCCGAAGCGAGGGTCGTGCAGTTGACTTGAGCGGCGGCGCCAACGATGCCTGGGCGCGGCCGCGCACGGGCAATGGAGGGAACATGAATCTCGCTGACGTGTGCATGACGATGTCGATTGCAGTTCGTCCAGTCCACCCGGGCGCCTCGCGCCGGGTATTCGATTTCAGCGCGCCGCCGGCATCGCCGTCGCGCTGCTCACGCGATTCCGCCCGGCGCCGCTTCGCCGCGCGCGATGCCGCTCGCCGGCACTCCCGGCTTCTTTCCGCGCCCGTCGGCCGCCTGGCCGCCCGCGCGCTTCCGAGATCTCTTCACAGGAACTTTCGTCATGACGCAAGCCATGCCTTTGCTATTTGATTTTTCGCCGTTCGTCGGCCAGAGCGAACGCTATGTCGAGCTGATCAAGCAGTTCTCCGCCGCGCACGCGTTCCGCAGCGCGCATGTCAGCGAACTGCTGCTCGAGGACGACTTCCACCGCCGCCCGCTGCGGCCGGAGGATTTCGAGTTCCTGAAGTTCCAGAAGCCGGTGCGCATGCACAACGTCAGCCGCCTGCCGGCGCTGGCTTCGGGCCGCACCCTGCTGTCGATCTACGAGCTGGGCGTGGCGCGCCTGCCGCGCAGCGCCGACGCCGAGGAATGGCAGCACTTCAGCGGCTTCTACGGCGACGACGTGCAGGTGTTCGGCGCGCAGATCGTGCCCTTCCTCGAGGCCTATGCCTTCGAGTACCTGTCGCAGGAACAGGCGCTGGAGGCCGAGCCGGCCGCCGCGGCCGCGCGCCTGAAGCGCATCATCGACGACGAGACGGCATTCTGGGGCGAGAACTTCGCGCGCCTGATGCGCAACGACTACCTGCAGGAAGGCCTGCGCTTCATCACCGTGCAGCGCTGGGCGCTGGCGCCGTCCAAGCGCCGCGCGCTGGCCCGCGCCACCGCCAGCGGCTTCCTCGACATGCTGCCGGAATCCTTGCGCCCGCAACTGCAGGGCGACCTGCCGTCCGACGCGCTGCTCGAGAAGGTGGCCGCCTCGGTGGGCGTGACGCGCCAGCAGCACGCCTACTGGCAGTTCTACCTGCCGACCAGCACCGCCAAGGCCAACCTGCTGTACGCGCTGGGCCGCCGCCCGGATCGCGCCTTCGGCCTGGTCGGCGCGGCCTTCGCGGCCGAGGCCGAATGGCTGGCCTTCGGTGCCGCGCTCGAACGCGCCTGCGCGCACCTGGTGCCGGCCGGCCGCGAGCCGGGCGAATTCGCGCGCCGTGCCGACGAACTGGTGGCGCGCTTCGAGCAGGCGCTGCGGACCATCGCCGCGCAGTTCGGCACGCCCGCCTACACGCAGGCGGTGCAGGGCGCGGCCGCGGCCGAGCGGCTCTGCGAGCGCGCCCGCTGGGACCTCGGCGAACAACTGCTGTGGCTGTCGTCGATCCGCCACTACATCAAGTTCGCGCATCGCATCAGCGACCGCATCGACGTCGAATGCCCCGGCATCGATCGCGAGACCTTCGTCGAGCCCTTCGAGATGTGCTCGACCACCCATGTCCACAACGACCACCGCCTGGTGACCATCGAGGAAGGGCAGATGCTGTTCTGGGGCAACGTCGGCATGCAGCTGAAGATGAACGTCGGCGACAAGGTGCTGATCCCCGACGGCCGCCTGCACGGCTCGACCGTGCTCTCGGGCGAGTGCACCTACCACCAGCCGATCATCCCGAACGACTGGGTGCAGGCGCTGGTCGCCGAACTCGATGCAAACGCGAAGGCCGGCGCGTCCGCCTGAGGGCGGGCGCCGCCGTCCGCTCTTGACTGGTGGGCCGCGCATTCCGCGCGGCCCGGCACGTTCGCCCGCGCTGGCGACGAACAAGGATATGAAATGCGATCAACCGAGGATGAGGTCAACGTGATGCCGCAAACCGACGTGGCGACACCGGGCAGCGAGGGCTTTGATCCGGGCGACTGGAAGAGCCGCATCATCGCGGGCCGCGCGCTGGGCGCCGCGGCGAACCCGCCGGCCTGGCTCGACGCGGCCTACGAGACGCTGCGCGAGCAGGTGATGCACCCGGAATACCCCTGCTTCTTCGGCACCATGGCCGAGAAGCGCGGCGAGATGTTCTACGGCTACGTGAACGGCAAGGACATCGCCGAGCTGCCCGCCACCATGCAGACCTTCTCGGAGCTGGTGTCGCGCCCGGAGTATCGCAAGAACAACATCGCGATCTTCTTCGAGCCCGACGCCGAACCGCTCTCGCACGAGACCTATCAGCAGCACTTCTGGCAGATCCTGCAGCACCTGCACGACGTCGATCCCGATCCCAAGGCCGACCAGCAGCCGCCGCCCTCGGACGGCGCCTGGGAGTTCTCGTTCGCCGGCGTGGAGACCTTCGTGGTGTGCGCCTGCCCGTCGTTCCGCGCGCGCCACAGCCGCAACCTCGGCCCCGGCATGGTGCTGCTGTTCCAGCCGCGCAGCGTGTTTGTCGACACCATTACCAACAAGGTGATCGGCCGCGAGGCGCGCAACCAGGTGCGCAAGCGCCTGCAGACCTGGGACGAGATCGGCGCGCATCCGGACCTCGGTTTCCACGGCGACCCCGGCAACCTGGAGTGGAAGCAGTACTTCCTCGACGACGCGAACGTGCCGGCCGACGATCGCTGCCCGTTCCTGAAACGCCAGAAACAGGATGCCGAGGCCGCGCGCAACGCGTTCGGCGACGCGCCGCGCGACGTGGTGATCGCCGCCGATTTCGCGCCCAAGCGCCAGGCGGCCGAGCCGGTGGTGGTGCAGTCCAGGCCGGCCGCCGCCGACGAGGCCGGCGCGCGCCACTGGCAGCAGCACAAGATCGTCTCGCCCGACAGCCCGTATGCGCCGCATCCGGCCTGGCACGGCAAGGAGCATCGCCATCTGCCGCACGGCAGCCACGAGCATCACGAATACGGCGAGGAGTGACGGCCGCTTGTCCGATTCATCGGATTCGTCGACCGTGACCAGACGAGGGCCGGGCGCGATGGCGCCCGGAAACGCCGCGCACGACGCGGCGGGGCAATGAAGGTAGGGCGAGGTACGGAAATGGCAGAGAACATGATCGAACGGCTGCGCGCGCTGGCCGGGCAGCGCGCGGCGGATACCGCGCTGGTGACCGTCGACGCGCAGGGCGACACCCGTTACGACTACGCGGCGCTCGATCGCCGCGCCAGCGCGCTGGCCGCGCTGCTGCGCGAGCGCGGCGCCGGCGCGCAGGCGGCCCGCGTGCTGCTGGCGATGGACAGCGGCGTCGACTACGTGGCCGCGTTCTTCGGTTGTCTCTACGCGGGCGCGGTGGCCGTGCCCGTCTATCCGCCCGAATCGCTGCGCGGCCAGCACCTGGCGCGCCTGGCCGCGATCGCGGCCGATGCCGAGGCGGCCTTCGTGGTCACCACGCGCGCGCTGGCCGACAAGCTCGGCGAGGCCTTCGCGAGCATCGCGCCCGGCGCCGCGCTGATCGAGATGGATGCGATCGAGCATGAGCGCATCGATGCCCGCGCCTTCGAACCCTATCGCGCCGCGGCTTCCGACATCGCCTTCCTGCAGTACACCTCGGGGTCGACCTCCACGCCCAAGGGCGTGATGGTCACCCATGGCAGCCTGTGGGCCAACGAGATCGCGATCCGCGAAGGGCTGGGCGTGACGGCCGAGGACGTGTTCGTCAGCTGGCTGCCGCTCTATCACGACATGGGCCTGATCGGCACGCTCTCGCAGCCGGTGTTCAGCGGCATTCCGCTGGTGCTGATGTCGCCGCAGTTCTTCCTCGAACGGCCGGTGCGCTGGCTCGAGGCGATCGCGCGCCATCGCGGCACCATCTCGGGCGGCCCCGATTTTTCCTATCGCTTGTGCGCCGACCGGATCGGCGACGAGGCGCGCGCCGCGCTCGACCTGTCGAGCTGGCGGCTCGCCTTCTCGGGCTCCGAGCCGGTGCGCAAGGCCACGCTGGACGCCTTCGTCGAGCGCTTCGTGGCGCAGCGCTTCGATCCGGCCGCGCTGTTCCCGTGCTACGGCCTGGCCGAGGCCACGCTCTACGTGAGCGGCGTGGGCCGCGGGCGCGGCGCGCATGCGCCGGGTTTCTCGGTCGAGGCGCTCGAAGCCGGGCGTGCCGAGGCTGACGCGAACGGCACCGAGCTGGTTTCCTGCGGGCGCGTGCCGAGCGAGCACGCGATCGAGATCGTCGACCGGGCCAGCGGCGCGGTGATGGCCGATGGCGCGATCGGCGAGATCCTGGTGCGCGGGCCGAGCGTGGCGGCCGGTTATTGGCGCCGAGCCGATGCCACGGCGGCCAGCTTCGTCGAGCGCGAGGGCGCCACCTGGCTGCGCACCGGCGACCTGGGTTTCATCCACCAAGGCGAGCTGTACGTGGCCGGGCGCATCAAGGATCTGCTGATCGTGCGCGGCCGCAATCTCTATCCCCAGGATCTCGAACTGGGCGTCGAGCGCGAGGTGGAGCTGGTGCGACGCGGCCGCGTGGCCGCCTTCGCGGTGGAACTGAACGGGCAGGAAGGCATCGGCATCGCGGCCGAGGTATCGCGCAACGTGCGCAAGCTGGCGACGCCCGAGGCGATCGCGGCCGCGCTGACGGAAGCGGTCGCGCTCGCCTGCGGGGAGCCGGCTGCCGTGGTGGTGCTGCTGAACCCGGGCGGCCTGCCGAAGACTTCGAGCGGCAAGGTGCAGCGCGCCGCCTGCGTGCGCGGCTGGCAGGATCGTTCGCTCGACGCCTATGCGTGGCTCGAGCACGGGCAGCGTGTCGATCGACAAGGCGAGGCGGCTTCGGCCCCGGTGGCGAAGGATATCGAGCCGCCGGCACATCCCGACATCGAGGCCGCGCTGGCGGTGCTGTGGCGCGAGGCCCTGCCTGCCTTGCCGGCTTCGCCGGCCGGCTCGGCGAGCTTCTTCGCCCATGGCGGCAATTCGCTGGCCGCGGTGCAACTCGCCTCGGCGGTGCAGGCGCGCTGGGCGATCGACTACACGGCGCGCGACGTGTTTACCGCGCCGAGCTTGCGCGCTTCGGCGGCGCGCGTCGCCGAGCGCCTCGCGCAAGGCAGCGTGGCCGCCGGCGCCGATTTCAGACCGCTCGACGCGGCGGCGCGCCGGGTGGCCGTCGCCTCGGATGCGCAGCGCAGCCTGTGGCTCACCTGGCTGCACGATCCGGCCAGCGCCGCCTACAACATGAGCGGCGAGTTGCGCCTGGACGGCGCGCTCGACGTCGACGCGCTGCGGCTCGCGCTCGGTGACGTGGTGCGCGCACACGAGGTGCTGCGCGCGCGTTTCGAACTGGGCGAGGAGGGCGAGGCGCTTCAAGTCATCGAAGACGAGCTGGCGATCGCGCTGCCCGTCACCGCGTTCGACGGCTTGCCCGAAGCCTCGCGCGCGGCGGCACTCGACAGCCTGACGCGTGTAGTCACGCAGGCGCCGTTCGATCTCGAAACCGGGCCGCTGCTGCGGGCGCACCTGCTGCGTGTCGCGCCCGATTCGCATCGCCTGCTTATCGTGCTGCATCACATCGTGGCCGACGGTTGGTCGGTCAACGTGCTGCTCGACGCACTGTCGCGCGCCTACGCGGCGCGCGCCGGCCGGGCGGCCGATGCCGATCCGGCGGCGCGGCTCGATGCCTCGCTCGCGCCGGCCTGGCAATACACCGATTACGTCGCCTGGGAGCGCGCCGCGCTGGGCGAGGCAGCCCTCGCGCGACAGCTCGATTACTGGCGTGGCCAACTGGCCGCCGACGGCGATCCGTCCGCCGCGGCACGCCTGTTCCCGCGCGAGGCCGGCGCGCCCGGCCGGCAGCGCGGGTTCGAATTCTCGCTGCCGGGCGGTACCGCCCAGGCGCTGCGGCGCTTCGCGGCCGAGCGTCATGCCACGCCGTTCATGGCGATGCTGGCGGTGCTCGACGCGGTGCTGCACGAGCTGAGCGGCCGCGACGACATCCGCGTCGGCGCGCCGGTCTCGCTGCGCAAGCGGCCCGAGGCGCAGGCGCTGATCGGCTATTTCATCAACGTGCAGGTGCTGCGCACGCGGATCGACGCGACACAGGGCTTCGCGGCGCTGGTCGATGCGGCGCGCGATACGGTGCTGGCCGCGCACGAGCACCAGGACGTGCCGTTCGATCGCCTGATGAGCGCCTTGCTGCCGAATCGCGCGAGCGGCGACGAAGCGCTGTTCCAGGTCAAGCTGACCGAGCAGCGGCCGTTCGAGACGCGCGGTTTCGCGCCGCTCGAGGCGCGCCTGCGCGTGCTGCTCAACGACGCGCCGCATTTCGATCTCGCACTCGATTTCACCGATCGCGGCGAGGCGATCGACTGCCTGCTCGCTTATGACGACGCGGTGTTCGATGCCGCCTTCATGGCGCGCTTCGCCGCGCGTTTCCAGGCATTCGCGGCGCGTCTCGTAGCCGACGCCGAAGCCCCGCTGGCCGGCGTCATTGCCGAGGCGGTGGCGAGCGCCGAGGCGGCGCAGGCCAATCCGGCCGACGACGCGGCTAATACCGACTTCCTGGCGATGTGGGATGCCAGCGTCGCGCGCGACGGCGCCGCGATCGCGCTGCGCGACGGCCTGGAAGGCGAGCGCGGCCTGAGCTATGCCGCGCTCGACGCGGCGGCCGATGCGCTGGCCGCGCAACTGCGCATGCAGGGCATCGCCGACGAATCGCGCGTGGCCGTGCTGGCCGAGCGCTCGATCGAGCACGTGCTGGCGATGCTGGCCGCGCTCAAGGCCGGCGCCACCTGGCTGCCGCTCGATCCGCGCGCGCCGGCCGCGCGCCTGGCGGCGCAACTGGCCGACAGCGGCGCGGCCGTGCTGCTGCACGCGGTGCCGCTGCCCGACGGCTTCGTGCTGGCGAACGCGGTGCCGATGGCCCTGCGCCTGGAGGTGCCGGCGGCGCCGGTGGCGCATATCGTGCCGCGCTCGCGCCATGCCGAGCGCGCCGCCTACATGATCTACACCTCGGGATCCACGGGCGAGCCGAAGGGCGTGATCGTCACGCATCGCGCGCTCGAGAACTATGTGCGCGGCATGCTGGCGACGCTCGATGCGCGGCCCGAATCCTCGTTCGCGATGGTGTCGACGCCGGCGGCGGACCTGGGTCACACCACCTTGTTCGGCGCGCTCGCCTCGGGGCGCACGCTGCACCTGATCGCGCCGGATCTCGTGTTCCAGCCCGATGCCTTCGCGCGCTACATGGCCGCGCATCGCGTCGGTGTGCTGAAGATCGTGCCGAGCCATCTGGCCGCCTTGCTGTCGGCGGCGCAGCCGGAGCAGGTGCTGCCGGCCGACGCGCTGATCGTCGGCGGCGAACGCACGCCGGCCGCGCTGCTCGCGCGCGTTTCGGCCTTGGCGCCGGCCTGCCGCGTGTTCAATCACTATGGCCCGACCGAAACCACGGTCGGCGTGGCCATGCACGGCTGGCAGGGCGGCGGCGCGGAGCGCGACCTGCCGCTCGGCCGGGCGCTGCCCGGCATGCGCCTGCACCTGCTCGATGCCGGCATGACGCCCGTGGCCGATGGCGAGGATGGCGAGCTGTATGTCGGCGGCCCGGGCGTGGCGCGCGGTTATCACGGTCGCGCCGGGCTCAGCGCCGAGCGCTTCGTGCCCGATCCGTTTACGGCCGGCGAGCGGCTCTATCGCACTGGCGACCTGGCTCGGATCGGTGCCGACGGCCTGCTCGAATATCGCGGGCGCGCCGACGACCAGGTCAAGATCCGCGGTTATCGCGTCGAACCGGCCGAGGTCGAGCGCGGGCTCGCGAAGCTGGATGGCGTGCGCGCGGCGGCCGTGCTGGCCTATGAGACGCCGGCCGGAACGCGGCTGGCCGCCTTCGTGGTGGGCGGCGCGGTGGGCAAGGCGCTGCTGGAAGCGGCGGCGGGCGTGTTGCCCGACTACATGGTGCCGGCCGAGGCGATCGCGCTGGACGCGCTGCCGCTCAATGCCAATGGCAAGCTCGATCGCGCCACGTTGCGAGCTCGCCTGGACGATCATCTGGCGCAAGCGGCGAATGCGCCGGCGCAAGCCGAAGCCGCTGCAGGCGAGGCGGCCGACGCGGTGCCCGGCTCCGACGACGCCCCGTGCGGCGAGACAGAACAGGCGATCGCGACGATCTGGGCCGAGGTGATCGAGATCGATCGCGCCCGGATCGGCCGCAGCCGGAATTTCTTCGAGGTCGGCGGCGATTCGCTGCTGGGGCTCAAGGTGGTGGCGCGCGCACGCAAGCTCGGCATCACGATCACGCCGAAGCAACTGTTCCTGCGCCTGACGCTGGCCGAGCTGGCCGAAAAATCGGCGGCGGCCAAACCGGCGGCAAGCAAGCCGGTATCGTCTTCGGCCGGGATGCAGCCGGCGCTCGCGCCGATCCAGGCGGCGCCCGCCGCGCCGCAGGAATCCGCTGCCGAGCTGTCGGCGATTCCGCGCCTGCCGGAGGCAACGCGCCAGCGCACGCCGGCATCGTTCGCGCAGCAGCGTCAATGGTTCCTCTGGCAACTGGCGCCGGCGAGCCGCGCGTATCACGTCTCGGGCGGCCTGTGGCTGACGGGCGAGGTCGACGCGGCGGCGCTACGCGAGGCCTTCGCGGCGATCGTGGCGCGCCACGCGGTACTGCGCACGCGCTTCGTCGCGAACCAGGCCGGCGAAGTCGAGGCGATCATCGACGATGCCGTGTCGCTCGACTGGCGCGCCGAGACGGTGGCCGCCGATGCGCTCGAAGCGGCGGCTCGCTCGCTGGCCGACGAGCCTTTCGATCTTGCCGCGGGGCCGCTGTTGCGCGCGGCGCTGTACCGGGGCGAGGATGCCGGCCGTCATCTGCTGGCGGTGTCGATGCATCACATCGTCTCGGATGGATGGTCGGTGCAGGTGCTGCTCGACGAGCTGGTCACGCACTACCGTGCCCGCGTGACGGGCGAGACCCGGGCGCTTGCCGAACTGCCGATCCAGTATGCCGACTACGCCGCCTGGCAGCGCGACTGGCTTGCAGCGGGCGAGCGCGAGCGTCAGCTCGACTACTGGAAGGCCGCGCTCGGCGATACGCATCCGGTGCTGGCCCTGCCGATGGACGGCGCACGCGGCGCCCAGGGTGGCTACACGGCGGGCCGTCATGCGCTGAGCCTGCCGGCCTCGCTCGCGCAAGCGGTGAAGGCCCGCGCGCAGCAGCAGTCGGCCACGCCCTTCATGCTGTTGCTGGCGGCGTTCCAGGCGCTGCTGCATCGCTACACGGGGCAGGACGATATCCGCGTCGGCGTGCCGGTGGCGAACCGTCATCGCGTGGAGACGGCCGGGCTGATCGGTTTCTTCGTCAACACCCAGGTGATGCGTGCGCGTTTCGACGGCGACGAGACGCTCGCCACGCTGCTCGATCGCCTGCGCGAAGCCACGGCCGGCGCGCAAGCGAACCAGGACCTGCCGTTCGACGTGCTGGTCGAGGCGCTGCGTCCCGAGCGCAGCCTCAGCCACAGCCCGCTGTTCCAGGTGATGTTCAATCACCAGCGACGCGACTGGCGGGTGCTGGACGGGCTGCCTGGCCTGGCGATCGAGCCTTGCCGCCTGCCGGCGCCGATGGCGCAGTTCGAGCTGATGCTCGATACGCGCGAGGATGTCGACGGCACGCTGAGCTTCGAGTTCAGCTATGCGCGCGAGCTGTTTTCCGAGGCGACGATTGCCCGGTTCGCCGCGCATTACCAGCGCTGCGTCGAGGCGATGGTCGGCGCCGATGGGCGGGTTGCCGATATTGCGCTGACCGATGAAGCGGAGCGCGCGACGCTGGACGGCTGGAGCCGCAATCGCACGCGTTACGACGAGATCGAGCCGGTGTTTCGTGCCTTCGAGCGTCATGCCGCTGCGCATCCCGAGGATGACGCGCTGGTGTTTGGTGAAACCAGGCTCAGTTATGCCGAGCTGAATGCGCGCGCGAATCGCCTTGCGCATTGGCTGGGTTCGCGTGGGATCGGCGTGGAATCGCGGGTTGGTGTTGCCGCCGAGCGCTCGCTGGAACTGGTGATCGCCTTGTACGCGATCATGAAGGCCGGCGCGGCCTATGTGCCGCTCGATCCTTCGTATCCGGCCGATCGGATCGCCGCCATGATCGACGATAGCGGGATTGGTTTGCTGCTTGCACAGGGCGGCCTCGACCTGCCGTCGCGAGAGGGTGTCGAGCGTGTCGACATCGGCACCTTGGACGTATCGTCGTTCCCAACTACCAATCCCGATATCGAATTGCATGGCGCAAACCTCGCCTATGTGATCTTCACCTCAGGCTCGACGGGGCGCCCGAAGGGCGTGGGCAATCGCCACGACGGCCTGTCGAACCGCCTGATCTGGATGCAGCGCGAATACGGCCTGCAACGCGGCGAGACGGTGTTGCAGAAAACCCCGTTCAGCTTCGACGTGTCGGTCTGGGAGTTCTTCTGGCCGCTGATGGTGGGCGCGCGGCTGGCGATCGCGGCACCGGGCGCGCATCGCGATCCCGCTGAACTGGCGCAGACGATCGTGGCGCACGACGTCAGCACGCTGCACTTCGTGCCGTCGATGCTGCAAGCCCTCGTGGCGATGCCGGAAGCGGCAGCGTCTTGTGGCAAGACGCTCAAGCGCATCGTCTGTAGCGGCGAGGCCTTGCCGGCGGATCTGCGCGAGCGCGTGGCGGCGGTGCTGCCGAGTGTGGAATTGCACAACCTGTATGGGCCGACCGAGGCGGCGATCGACGTGACCGCTTGGGCTTGCGTGGACGAAGCCGGCCGCGCGGTGCCGATCGGTCGCCCGATCGCGGCTACCCAGACCTGGGTGCTCGATGCAAGGCTGAATCCGGTGCCGCCTGGCGTGCCGGGCGAACTGTACCTGGGTGGCGCGGGGCTGGCGCGTGGTTATCTGGGTCGCCCCGACCTGACGGCGGAGCGCTTCGTACCGGATCCGTTCGCGGACGAACCGGGCGCGCGGCTCTATCGCACGGGCGATCTCGCGCGTTGGCGTGCCGATGGCGCGATCGACTATCTGGGCCGGATCGATCATCAAGTGAAGATTCGCGGCCTGCGGATCGAGTTGGGTGAAATCGAATCGGCGCTGACGGCGGATGCTTCGGTGCGCGAGGCGGTGGTGATCGCGCATGAAGGAAAGCTGGTGGGCTATGTGACAGGTACCACGCCTGACGTCGCAGCGCTACGCACGGCGCTGGCGGCACGCTTGCCGGACTACATGGTGCCGTGGCGCATCATGGCACTGGACACGCTGCCTTTGAATCCGAACGGCAAGGTGGACCGCCGCGCGTTGCCGCTGCCGGCCGCCGAAGCCGACCCGGGCGCTCATTACGAAGCACCGCATGAAGGCATCGAAACCGAACTCGCGACGCTCTGGACCGGTTTGCTCGACATCGAGCGCATCGGCCGCCATGACGACTTCTTCGACCTGGGCGGGCATTCGTTGCTGGTCGTGCGCCTGAACGCCCGGATCGGGCTCGAACTGAACGCAAGCTTGCCGCTCGCCACGCTGTTCGAGGCCCGCACGCTGGCCGCGCAGGCCGAGGCCATCGCGCAGGCGCGAGGCAGCCAGCCCGGCGACGACGCGCTGCGCAGCCTCGATCTCTTTATGGACACGCTTTGAACGCATTCATGGACAAGACCACGGCCGCCCGCATCGCCGCGCGCTTCATCGAGCTGACACCGGAAAAACGACGCCTGTTCTGGGAAAAGATGCAGGCTGACGGCGTGAGTCCGGCGCAGTTCCCGATCGTGCCGCGCGCGCGCGCGGCCGGGCAGCCGGTGGAGGTGTCATACGCGCAGCGCCGCCAATGGGTGCTCGCGCAACTGTCGCCGGACAATCGTGCGTATCACGTCTCGGGCGGCTTGTGGCTGACGGGCGAGGTCGACGCGGCGGCGCTGCGTGAGGCCTTCGCGGCGATCGTGGCGCGCCATGCGGTGCTGCGCACGCGTTTCGTCGCGAACCAGGCCGGCGAGGTCGAGGCCTTCGTCGATGAAGGCGTCTCGCTCGATTGGCGTGAGGAAACGGTGGCCGGCGATGCGCTCGAAGCGTCGGCCCGTTCGCTGGCCGACGAAGCCTTCGATCTGGCGGCGGGGCCTTTGTTGCGCGCGGCGCTGTACCGGGGCGAGGGTGGCCGTCATCTGCTGGCCTTGTCGATGCACCACATCGTCTCCGATGGATGGTCGGTGCAGGTGCTGCTGGAAGAACTGGTCGCGAATTACCGTGCCCGCGTGACGGGCGAGACCCGGGCGCTCGAGGAACTGCCGATCCAGTATGCCGACTACGCCGCCTGGCAGCGCGACTGGCTCGACGTCGGGGAGCGCGAGCGCCAGCTCGACTACTGGAAGGCCGCGCTCGGCGATTCGCATCCGGTGCTGGCCCTGCCGATGGATGGCCTGCGCAGCGCGCATGGCGACTACACGGCCGGCCGCTATGCCCTGGGCTTGCCCGCCGAACTGGCGCAAGCCGTGAAGGCTCGCGCGCAGCAGCAATCGGCCACGCCTTTCATGCTGCTGCTGGCGGCGTTCCAGGCGCTGCTGCATCGCTACACGGGACAGGACGATATCCGCGTCGGCGTGCCGGTGGCGAACCGGAACCGCGTCGAGACGGAGCGCCTGATCGGCTTCTTCGTCAACACCCAGGTGATGCGCGCCAGCTTCGACGGCGACGAGACGCTCGGCATGCTGCTCGACCGGCTGCGCACGGCCACGGTCGGCGCGCAGGCGCATCAGGACCTGCCGTTCGATGCACTGGTCGAGGCGCTGCGTCCCGAGCGCAGCCTCAGCCACAGCCCGCTGTTCCAGGCGATGTTCAATCACCAGCGACGCGACTGGCGGGTGCTGGAAGGCTTGCCGGGCCTGGGCATCGAGCCGCATCCCCTGCCGAGCGCGATGGCGCAGGTCGAGTTGATGCTGAATACGCAGGAGGATGGGCAGGGCGGGCTTGGCTTCGAATTCAGCTATGCGCGCGAATTGTTTTCGGAGGCGACGATCGCGCGCCTGGCCGCGCATTATCGGCGCTGTGTCGAGGCGATCGCGCAGGGCGACTTGGCGATGCGTATCGCCGATGTCGTGCTGACGGACGAGGCCGAGCGCGCGACGCTGGACGGCTGGAGCCGCAATCGCACGCGCTATGACGAGATCGAGCCGGTGTTTCGTGCTTTCGAGCGTCATGCCGCTGCGCATTCCGAGGATGACGCGCTGGTGTTTGGCGAAACCAGGCTCAGTTATGCCGAGCTGAATGCGCGCGCGAATCGCCTTGCGCATTGGCTGGGTTCGCGTGGGATCGGCGTGGAATCGCGGGTTGGTGTTGCCGCCGAGCGCTCGCTGGAACTGGTGATCGCCTTGTACGCGATCATGAAGGCCGGCGCGGCCTATGTGCCGCTCGATCCTTCGTATCCGGCCGATCGGATCGCCGCGATGATCGACGATAGCGGGATTGGTTTGCTGCTTGCACAGGGCGGCCTCGACCTGCCGTCGCGAGAGGGTGTCGAGCGTGTCGACATTGGCACCTTGGACGTATCGTCCTTCCCAACTACCAATCCCGATATCGAATTGCATGGCGCAAACCTCGCCTATGTGATCTTCACCTCAGGCTCGACGGGGCGCCCGAAGGGCGTGGGCAATCGCCATGACGGCCTGTCGAACCGCCTGATCTGGATGCAGCGCGAATACGGCCTGCAACGCGGCGAGACGGTGTTGCAGAAAACCCCGTTCAGCTTCGACGTCTCGGTCTGGGAATTCTTCTGGCCGTTGATGGTGGGCGCACGGTTGGCGATCGCGGCACCGGGCGCGCATCGCGATCCCGCTGAACTGGCGCAGACGATCGTGGCGCACGACGTCAGCACGCTGCACTTCGTGCCGTCGATGCTGCAAGCCTTCGTGGCGATGCCGGAAGCGGCAGCCTCTTGTGGCAAGACGCTGAAGCGTATCGTCTGTAGCGGCGAGGCCTTGCCGGCCGATCTGCGCGAGCGCGTGGCGGCGGTGCTGCCGGGCGTGGAATTGCACAACCTGTATGGGCCGACCGAGGCGGCGATCGACGTGACCGCTTGGGCTTGCGTGGACGAGGCCGGCCGCGCGGTGCCGATCGGTCGCCCGATCGCGGCTACCCAGACCTGGGTGCTCGATGCAAGGCTGAATCCGGTGCCGCCTGGCGTGCCGGGCGAACTGTACCTGGGCGGAGCGGGGCTGGCGCGAGGCTATCTGGGCCGTCCCGACCTGACGGCGGAGCGCTTCGTACCGGATCCGTTCGCGGACGAACCGGGCGCGCGGCTCTATCGCACGGGCGATCTCGCGCGTTGGCGTGCCGATGGCGCGATCGACTACCTGGGCCGGATCGATCATCAAGTGAAGATTCGCGGCTTGCGGATCGAACTGGGCGAAATCGAATCGGCGCTGACGGCGGATGCTTCGGTGCGCGAGGCGGTAGTGATCGCGCATGAAGGCAAGCTGGTGGCTTATGTGACAGGTGAATCGGGGCAAGCGGCGCCCGACGTCGCCGCGCTGCGCACGGCATTGGCTGCACGGCTACCGGACTACATGGTGCCTTGGCGAATCGTGGTTCTGGACACGCTGCCGCTGAATCCGAACGGCAAGGTGGACCGCCGCGCGTTGCCGCTGCCGGCCGCCGAAGCCGAGCAGGGCACGAACTACCAAGCACCGCTTGAAGGCATCGAAGCCGAGTTTGCGTCGATCTGGTCGACGCTGCTGCGAGGCGCGCGCATCGGCCGTCACGACGATTTCTTCGAACTCGGTGGCGACTCGATCCTGGCCTTGCAGATCGTCGCGCGCGCCCGGCAAGCGGGCTACCGCCTGACGGCCCGGCAGATCTTCGAGCAGCCGACTGTCGCCGAGCTGGCCGCCGTGGCCGAACCGCTGTACCAGGGCAGCACGAATCCGCAGGCGATGGCCGTCGAGGAAGCCGCCGCCACCGCTGACGGCGCGTCCGTGCCGCTGATGCCGGTGCAAGCCTGGTTCCTGTCGAAGGCGTTCGCGCAGCCGAATCACTGGAACCAGTCGGTGCTGCTGGCCACGGAAACCGCCCCCGACGCAGCGCGCCTGGAGCAGGCCCTGCGTGCCGTGATGGCGGCGCATCCGGCCTTGCGCCTGCGCTTTTCCTCGACGCCCGAAGGCTGGCGGCAGCACCTCGCGGCGCCGGATGCGGCACCGCTGGTCGCGACGCTGACCGGCGTCGAGCCCGCCGCGATCGATGCGGCTTGCGACACGATCCAGTCGGCGCTCGACATCGAGCGCGGCCCGCTGCTGCGCGCGCTCGTGATCGGCGTGAACGACGGTAGCTGGCGTATCGCGATCGCGATCCATCATCTGGCGGTCGATACCGTCTCCTGGCGCATCCTGCTCGACGACCTGCATCGCGTCTATCGCCAGCTCGAGGCTGGCGAGACGGCAGCGCTGCCGGCGCCGACGCTGTCCTATCCCGGCTTCGCGCGGCGTCTGCACGAGGCGGCGCAAGCCGACGAGGTGGCTGCCAGCCTCGACTACTGGCGCACGCTCGGCGAGATCGACGCGTCGCTGCCGGCGCGTGCCGGCACGCCGGCCGGCGCATGCAGCGTCACCGTCACGCTGGAGCGCGCCGCCACGCAAGCCCTGCAACAAACCGCCAACGCGGCCTACCGAACCCAGCTTGCCGACCTGCTGCTGGCGGCCACGGGCCGGGTGCTGTGCCGCTTCGCCGGCCGCGAGGCGCTGCGCATCGATGTCGAAGGCCATGGCCGCGACGCGCCGCTCGGCGAACTCGACGTCAGCCGCACGGTGGGTTGGTTCACCAGCCTTCATCCGCTGCCGCTGGCAGCGAGCGGCGAGCTCGGCTCGGCCATCAAGCGCGTCAAGGAGGCACGGCGCGCGGTACCGCACGGCGGGAACAGCTTCGGAATGCTGCGATATGCCGGCAGTGCCGCCGCACAGGCAGCGCTCGCCGACATCCGCGATGCCGACGTGCTGTTCAACTACCTGGGCCAGCTCGACGGCTCGCTCGGCGCGGGCGCCTGGCGCCTGGCGGCGGAACGCGGCGGCCGCGGCGTCGGCGCCGAGAACCGGCCGACCCACGCGCTCGACATCGCCGCGCAGATCCGCGACGGCGAGTTGTCGATCGCGCTGCGCCACCCGGGCGGGGACCGCTACGACGCGGCCACGCTCGAAGCGCTGGCGGCCGAGCTGCGTGCCGAATTGACCGTCGTGCTCGAACACTGCACCAGCGGCGCGGCCGGCCTCACGCCGTCCGACGTGCCGCTCGCGGCGATCGACCAGGCGCGTCTCGACGCGCTGCCGGTGCCGGCCGCCGAGCTGGCCGATCTCTATGCACTGGCGCCGATGCAGGCCGGCATCGTATTCCACAGCCTGCTCGGCGCGCAGCAGCATGCCTATGTGAACCAGTTGCGCGTCAATGTCGAAGGGCTCGACGCGGCGCGTTTCGAGGCCGCCTGGGCGGCGGTCGCCAAGCGTCACGACGTGTTGCGCACCGGCGTGCTGAGCTTCGACGATCAACCGCGCCAGTGGGTGGCGCGCGAGGTGGCGACACCGTTCTCGCAGGAGGATTGGCGCGACGGCCCGGCCCCGCTCGCCGAGCGGCTCGACCGCTTCTCGGCCGACGACCTGTCACGCGGTTTCGACCTGGCGCGTCCGCCGCTGTGGCGCGTCACGCTGCTGCGCACGGGCGAGGCGCGGCATCACGTGGTCTGGACCTTCCATCACGTGTTGCTCGACGGCTGGAGCGCGGCGCAACTGCTGGCCGAGGTGCTGTCGATCTATGGCGGCGCCGTGCCGACCGAGGCGCCGGCCCGTTATCGCCGCTTCATCGGCTGGCTGGCCGAGCAGCCGCGCGAGGCCAGAGACGCCTGGTGGCGCGCGCAGACCGCGCGTCTCGACGGCCCGACCTTGCTGACCCAGGCACTGCCGGCGCCGGGCGCCGAGGCCGCCCACGCGGCGCGCCATGGCGTGCTGAACCTGAGCTGCGACGCGGCTCGCACCGCGCGCCTGGCCGCCTTCGCGAAATCGCAGCGCGCCACCTTGAGCGCGCTGGTGCAGGCCGCCTGGCTGGTGCTGCTGCAGCGCTACACGGGGCAGGCCACCGTGAGCTTCGGCGCGACCGTGGCAGGCCGGCCCGATGCGCTGCCGGGCGCCGATCGCATGCTGGGCCTCTTCATCAACACGATTCCGGTGATCGGCACGCCGTCGCCCTCGATGCGCGTGGGCGAGTGGCTGGCGGCGGTGCAGCGCGACGGCGTGGCCGCGCGCGAGCACGAGCACCTGCCGCTGGTGGAGATCCAGCGCGGCGCCGGCATCGACGGCGGCCAGCCGATGTTCGACACCCTGCTGGTGTTCGAGAACTACCCGGTCGACGCGATCCTCGACGATGCCTCGCCGCACGGCCTGCGTTTCTCGGGGCTGCGCAACGAGGACCGCACCAGCTTCCCGCTGACGCTGTCGGTCACGCAGGGTCGCGCGGCGCATGCCGCGACGCCCGGCGAGAGCCCGGCGGCCGGGCTCGACATCGAATTCGCCTATGCGGGCGACCTGTTCACGGCGGCGCAGATCGAGCGCCTGGCCGGCCAGCTCGGCACGCTGCTCGACGCCTTCGCGGCCGATCCCGAGGCGCGGCTCGGCGCGCTCGATCCGCTGCCGGCGGAAGAGCGCGCCACGCTGGCCGGCTGGGGGCGCGGGGCCGAAGTCGCGCCCTTGCCGCCGGTCCATCGGCGGATCGCCGAGCAGGCGGCGCGTCGGCCCTCGGCCATCGCGCTGGCGCATGACGGCGAGACGATCGACTACGGCACATTGGACGCGCGCGCGAATCGCATCGCTCATGCCTTGCGCGCGGCCGGCGTGGGCCCCGACGTGCGCGTCGGGATCGCGATCGAGCGCTCGGCCGGCATGATCGTGGCGATCCTCGGCGTGCTGAAGGCGGGCGGCGCCTACGTGCCGCTCGATCCGTCCTATCCGGCCGAGCGGCTGGCGATGATGATCGAGGACAGCGGCATCGCGCTGGCGCTGACCGAAGGCGCGGGCGCCGACGACCGCGGCCGCATGCCGGTGCCGACGCTCGATATCGGCGAGCTGGCGGCCGAGACGAGCGGCCATCCGTCCAGCGCGCCCGTGTGCGCCGTGCAGGGCGAGCATCTGGCCTACCTGATCTACACCTCCGGCTCGACCGGGCGCCCCAAGGGCGTCGGCATCACGCACGATGCGCTGGCGCGCCATGCCGAGGTGTCGATCGGCATGTTCGGCATCGGCGAGCAGGATCGCGTGCTGCAGTTCTCGACCTTCAATTTCGATGGCTTCGTCGAGCAGGTCTTCCCGACCCTGGCTTCGGGCGCGGCCCTGATCGTGCGCGGCCCCGAGCTGTGGAGCACCGGACGTTTCGCCGAGGAGGTCGAGCGCGAGCGGATCACCGTGGCCGACCTGACCACCGCCTACTGGAACGCGCTGGCGCAGGATTTCGCCGCGCGGCCCGAGGCGCGCGCCGCGCTCGCGACGCTGCGCTGCGTGCATGCCGGCGGCGAGGCGATGCCGGCCGACGGCGTGCGCGCCTGGCGCGCGGCCGGGCTCACGGCGCTCACGCTGGCCAATACCTACGGCCCCAGCGAGGCGACTGTCACGGCGACCTACTTCGATTGCAGCGCAATGTTGAAAGATGCGGCGGCCGAGGTGCCGGCCCAGATTCCGCTCGGCGGTCCGCTGCAGGGCCGCAGGCTGGCGGTGCTCGACATGCACGGCAACCCGGTGCCGCTGGGCGCGGCCGGCGAACTCTGCATCGGCGGGCCGTTGCTGGCGCGCGGCTATCACGATCGCGCGGGCCTGACGGCGGAGCGCTTCGTGGCCGACCCGTTCGCCGCCGTGCCGGGCGCGCGGCTCTATCGCACCGGCGATATCGTGCGCTGGAGCGAGGACGGCACGCTGGCCTATCTGGGCCGCGCCGATCATCAGGTGAAGATCCGCGGTTTCCGGATCGAGCTCGGCGAGATCGAATCGGTGCTGCTGCAGGATGCGCGCGTGCGCGAGGCGGCCGTGATCACGCGCGAGGGCCCGAGCGGGCTGCGGGTGCTGGCCTATGTCGCGCCGGCCGCCGGCGCGGCGGTGGAGGGCGCGGCCTTGCGGGCGGCGCTGGCGGAACGGCTGCCCGACTACATGGTGCCGTCGGCGGTGATGGTGCTGGAGGCATTGCCGCTCAACCCGAACGGCAAGATCGACCGGCGCGCCTTGCCGGAGCCGGCCGCGCAGGCCGGCGAAGAGACGGGGGCGCTGCCGCAGGGCGAGACCGAGCTGGCCCTGGCCGGCATCTGGTCGGCCGTGCTCGGCGTGGAGCCGGTGCGGCGCGGCGATCGCTTCTTCGAGCTGGGCGGGCATTCGCTGGCGGCCATGCAGGTGCAGACGGCGGTCCGCGCCAGGCTCGGCGCCGATATCGCGCTGGTGGAACTGATGCGCAATCCGCCGCTCGCGGCGCTGGCCGAGGCGATCGATGCATTGCGCGCACCGGCGGCGAGCGACGCGGCCATCGCGGCCGAGCTGAACGACATCCTGGCTGGCTTGTAGCCCGGCTGCGCGCTGGTCGCGCCGGTCGATGCCGTCGAAAAAATGCCGCCCGACCTGGTTCACAGGTCGGGCGGCATTTTGCATCGAGGGCCAAGCCTGGTTCATATCCACAGGATGCGCGGCGCCGATTTCCACGTGGAGATCGGCGTGAACCGGCAGCGGCGCGGCGGCCCCGGCTGCCTACCGTCCCGGCTCATCCTCCAGCGGCACATATCCCGCCACCGCTTCCTCATACAAGGCCGTCTGCGTCACCGCCGCCGCGATCGCCGCGTCGTCGTGCTCGGCCGTCAACATGCCCCAGCGCCGATACTGCGAGACGAACCACAATCCATCCGACGCGCGCGGCCGGTTGACCTCGCCACCATCGTGGAAGCGCACCGGCGCCGGCGGCGTCGCGAACGCGCCGTCGCCGTAGTCGCCGAGCAGGCGCGGCAGGATCCGCGCGGCCGGCACGTCGAGCGCCTCGGGCGAGGCCAGCCACTCGGCCGCCCGCGCGCGATTGCCGGGCAGGTCGAGCCAGGCGCCGGCATCGAGCAGGGTGCGGATCAGCGCGCGTGTCGTGTTCGGATAGAGCGCCGCGAACTCGCGGCGGCAGGCCAGCGCCTTCTCGGGATGGTCGTGCCAGACCTCGCTCGAAGCGGCCACCGTGCGCCCGGCGCCTTGCGCCTCGGCCACCGCGTTCCAGGGCTCGCCGACGCAGAAGCCGTCGAGTTCGCCGCTGGCCAGCGCCTCGGCCATGCCCGGCGGCGGGATCACGATGCTGCGCACCTCGCGCAGCGGATCGACGCCGTGCGCGGCGAGCCAGGCATAGAGCCACATCGCATGGGTGCCGGTCGGGAAGGTCTGCGCGAACACCGGCTTGCGGCCCAGCGTGGCGAGCGCCGCGCGCAGCTCGCCCGATTCGCGCCAGGCATCGGCCAGGCGGTTCGAGAACGTGATCGCCTGGCCGTTGCGGTTCAGCACCGACAGCACGGCCAGGTCGGCGCGCGGCCCGCCGATGCCGTATTGCACGCCGTAGACGAGCCCGTAAAGCGCATGCGCGGCGTCGATCTGGCCGGTCAGCAACTGGTCGCGCAGGCTGGCCCAGGAAGGCTGGCGCGCCAGCGTCAGCGCCAGGCCGTGACGCTTGCCGAGGCCCAGGCGTTGCGCGACCACCAGCGGCGCGGCGTCGCTCAGGGCGACGAAGCCGAGCCGCAGCTCGCGGCGTTCGGGCGGCGGGAAAGTCGGTTTCATCATGCTTCACCATCGGGAATTCGGGCTGCGAGGAGGATCTGCCGCGCGGCTTCGACGATGCGGATGCCCTGGTCCATGGCGCGGCGGCGCAGCGTGGCATAGGCATCCTGCTCGCCGAGCCGGCGCGTCTCCATCAGCAGGCGTTTGGCACGGTCGATCAGCTTGCGGTCGGCCAGTTCGTTCTCGACCTCGGCCAGGCGCCGGCGCAGCGCCTCGTCGTGCGAGAAGCGCGCGAGCGCCACCTCGATGATCGGCGCGAGCCGC
Organism: Burkholderia sp. Cy-637; assembly: GCF_011753175.1. Lineage (NCBI taxonomy): Bacteria > Pseudomonadati > Pseudomonadota > Betaproteobacteria > Burkholderiales > Burkholderiaceae > Burkholderia > Burkholderia sp. Cy-637. The sequence goes on from NZ_VWWC01000086.1 coordinate 29,935, forward strand.
TCGGGCGAGAGGCCCTCCACCAGGTAGGCGCTGACTCCCGCGCCCACCGCCGCGCGGATCAACTGCTGGTCCGCATCGGGGCTGAACATCAGCACCGGGCGCGGCGCGCGCGCGTGCATCACCGCCAGTTGCTCGAGCGTATCGCGCGAGGGCGATTCGGTATCGATGATCACCACGTCCGGGCGTTCCTTCTCGACCACGGCCGGCAGGCGCGCCGGGGTGGCCACCTCGTCGAGCATCTCGTAGTGGAGCCGCGCGAGCGCATCGCGCAAGGCGCCGATCGGCTTGTCCGTATCGGTGACCAGCAGCACGCGCAGCGGGCGCGGGGCGTCGTGCGCGTCCATCATGCCAGCGGCCCCGAGCAGGCGCGGGCCGGCCCGAGCGACCGGCGGGGCGCGGCCGGTCGGAGGCGAGGCTCGCGCGGGGCGCGGC
>NZ_VWWC01000087.1:0-29905 GCF_011753175.1 Burkholderia sp. Cy-637
TCGAGGGCTCGACCTGGCCGTCGCGCTGCCGGCGAGCATGCGCCAGCCGCCGCTGGCCAGGTCGAGCCCTCGCCTGAGCACGTTGCCGCGCAGGCCCAGCACGCTCATCGTATTGCGCACCAGGGCATAGGCGCTGACCACGCTGGACAGCACGCCCAGCAGCGAGCCGAGCCCGAACACCAGGCCGGCGACCGCGGCGACTACCGTGCCGATCACCCGCGCCGCGCCGCTGTGATTGGTGATGAAGGCGTTGAGCTTGGTGAGGGCGCCGACGGCCATGTCGAGGCCGCTGTTGTAGAGCGGCGTGACGGTTTCGCCGATCAGCGCCTTGAGCGTCTCGAACTTGGCATGCAGGTCGGCTTCCTTGGCGCGCGTGAGTCCGCTGGCGGCCTGCGCGCTGGCGTCGACGCCGGCCGCCTTGCTGCCGCTTTCCTCGTCCTGCTTCATGTCGGCGCGATGCTGGTAGATCGACATGAGCAGCTTCGCGGCATCGGCATTGGGGAGGATCGAATTGAGCAGCTCGGCGACCTTGTCGTCGTCCTTGATGCCCTTTTTCGCGAGCGCGGGCACCAGCACGGCGTCCACCCAGGCCAGCGGCGAGCGTTGCAGCAAGGCGTCGCCTCTCAACGCGCCCTGGTCGAAGCCGGTCACGGCGCCGTCCTTGCCGTGGTGGACCGCCTTGCGGTCGATGAAGCCGAGATCGACCAGGTTCTGCGTGGCCTTTGCGGTGGTGTGTCCCTGCGCGAGCTGGTTGACCAGGGCGGCCATGCCCTTGCCGGCGGCCGCGCCGCTGCCCACCGTGTCGAACAGCGACTTCATCTGGAAGTAGAGCGCGTCCGTGCTCAGGCCCTTGGCCGCATCGCCGCCGGCCTTCATGAAGCCGGCCCACTCGGCGGGCTTGATGTCGCCGGCCGAGATGTTCATCAGCTTCTGGATCGCGTCGGTTTCCCGCGCAATGCCCGCGGCATCCTTGAAGCCGTCGCGATCGTGCGCGACGGCCAGCAGGGCCGTGACCTTGGCGTTGTTGGCCTTGGCTTCCTTGTCGTCGTACTTGGCCAGGTTGCTGAACTGCATCTTCGCCGTCGCGGTGCTGAGCGTTTCCGCCAGCGCCTCGGTGTCGGTCATCTGCAGCGAGTCGCGCATCAGGCCGAGGCTGCCGGCCATGCTGATACCGGGCGAGTTGGCGGTGCGCGCGTAGCGTTCGGCCTGTCGCGCGGTCTGCTCGTCGACGCCGAGCGCGCGGATCTGCGCGCGCGCGTCGTCGACCTCCTTCGAGGCGTCGATCGCCTTGTGCAGGCCCTCCAGGACGGACTTGCCGGCCTCGCGCAGCGACTCGCCGGTTTCCTTGAAGACCTTGGCGTTCTCCTCCAGTTTCTTGCGGCGTTCCTCGGCCTGCGTCGCGCGGTCCAAGGCTTTCTTGGTGTCGGCGATATCGGCGTTGAGCTCGCGATGGCGGGATGCCAGCTCGCGCGTGCCGAGCCCGGCGCGGCCGAGTTCGTCGCGCAGCTCGCGCACCGCCTGGGTCTGGCTCTTGTGCCGGGTGCCGAGCTCGATCAGCGCGCCGCGCGCGCTGGCCAGCTCGCCGATCATCTGCTGCGAGGGCGGCCCGGAGGCGCGCATGCCGCGCGACAGCGTGTTGAAGCGCGCCTGCGCGGCGGCCAGCTCCTTCGAGGTGCCGGCCAGCTCGCCGCGCATGGCGCGGAACGACTTCACCGAGTCCTGCTGCTTGCCGAGCCTGTCGAGCTCCTCGCCCAGCTTCTCGATGTCTTTGTTGAATGCCTCGGCGGGCTTGGACGCGCGCTTGAGCGCGTCCTGCGCGGACTGGGTCCAGGCGGTGATGGTGTCCAGCATCACGCGCAGCTTGTCGGCGTCGTTCATGTTTCCTCGTGTCCGCTACGTATCCGTGCGCGTTCGCGCCAGTCCATCAGCTCCGTCAGGGAGAAGCCGTCCATCTCGCGCGGTGCCCAGTGGAACACCGTCGCGATATCCGCCATCGCGTCTTCTACGCGCTCGGGGATTCCATGCTCGCTTTCAGCGACTTCGGCATCAAAAAACCGGCGAAGATGCCTCCCAGCGAGACCAGGTCGGCGGGGTCCATGGCGCGCACGTCGGCCGCGGTCAGCGCCGGGCTCGTGATGCGCGGCAGCACCTTGCACAGCGCGTCGACGTCGAGGTTGACGAGCGCCGACAGCGAGGTGCCGCGCAGCGCGCCGGCATCGGGCTTGGCCAGCCTCACCTGGGTGATCGTCTGCTCGCCGCGCGCGATCGGCGTGTCGAGCGTGTGCGTGTTCTCGGCGTTGTCGCTGGTGCTCGTCGGATCCTGGTTTTCCGTGTTCATGTCGTCACTCATGGTGGCTAGGTTGAGGTGAGGGAAAGCGGTGCCGCGCCGGTCGGCGCGGCCGGGGTGTTACAGGCCGATCGCGTTGCGCAGGCCGGAGGCGAGGTCCGTGCCGTTGACGTTCTCGATCATGTTGATGAAGTCGAGTTCGATCAGCACGAAGCCGTTGATCGACAGCTTGTAGTAGCTGGCGTTGGTCGTGACCTTGAAGCTGGTGTCGTCCTTGACCTTGGCCTTGCCCATGTCGATTTCCTCGTGGCGGCCGCGCACCACGATCTCGACCGAGTCGTACTTCGCGCTGTCCTCGGCCTGGTAGGCGCCGGCGAAGCGCAGCAGCACGCCGTCGTGGGTAGTGATGCCCCACTGGCCGAGCACGTCTTCCATGAACCCGCCGCAGGTCCAGACCAGCTGGATTTCCTCGTTGCCGAGGTCCAGCTTGACCGGGCCGCTCATGCCGGCGCCCTGCCAGGATTCGGTCTTGCGTTTGAGCTTGGGCAGCTCGAGTTCCTGCACCTCACCGGCGAAACGGTTGCCGTTGTAGAACAGGTTGAAATTCTTGAGTTTGCGTGGCATTCCCATCGTGTCTGACTCCAGGTTGGGCCGTGGTTAGGCCGTCACGCGATCGGCGAAGGTCGCGAGATAGCGGTCGGTGAAGCGCTGGCGCAGCATCAGGTTCTCGAGCGGCGGCACCGGCGTGTAGTCGTAGTCGATGTACATCGCGCCCGAGGCGAGCTCGTCGGAGGTGTTCGGCTCCGGGTCGTACCAGGAGCTGCCGCCGATCAGGTAGCCGTTCGAGATCTGGCGGCGGAACCAGCCGTTGATGTTCTCGATGATGTCGCGGGCCAGCGACGGGTTCAGCGCGCCGTCGACGTTGCCCATCTGGGCCTCGGCCAGCGAGTCGGCGATCACCTGCGCGGTGCGCGTGTAGTTCTCGAACACGAACTTGGTGTCGGCCGCGCAGGTGCGCGAGCCCCAGAAGCGGAAGCCGTTGTAGTTCACCAGCGTCGTCACTTCGTTCTCGTTCAGGTAGCCCGCGTCGGTGGCCGGGTCCTGCAGGTCCCAGGACACGTCGGCCGAGATGCCCGTCACGCCGTTGACCACCACGTTCGAGAGCGTCTTGTGCCAGCCGATGTCGTTGTCGATCTTGGCGCGCAGGCCGGCGGCGATGGCCGGCGCGGGGATCGTCACGGTGGTGCTGGTGGTGCTGTCCCAGCCGAGGAAATCCGGCCACACGACCATCAGCTCGCGCTGGCCGAACTGCTTGCGGTAGGTGACCGCGTCTTCCTTGGTCTTGCAGCCGTAGGCCGAGACGTAGACGAAGGCGCGCAGCGACTGCGCGATCGGCGCCAGCGCATTGGCCACCGCCGGCGTGTCCAGGCCCGGTGCGACCAGGATGCGCGGCTTCACGCCCAGGCTCGCCTGCGCGGTCAGCAGCGCCTTGGCGCCCGTGTACTTGCCGTCGGCGGTGACCGTGCCGATCACGTTCGAGGCGGTTTCGGCGTCGTCCTTGCCGTCCGGCACGCGCACCACGACCGTGATCGGCTTGGTCTGCTGGCCGATCGCGTTGAGCGTGCGGTACAGCGTGCCCTTGGTGCCGGCCTTGCCGAGCGCCGAGACCACGTTGGTCAGCAGCACCGGGGTGTTGAGGGGGAAGGTGGCGTCGTCGGCGTCGGAGCCCGTGCAGACGATGCCGAGCACGGCCGTCGAGACGGAGCGGATCGGCGGGCCGCCGTCCGTGACTTCGATGACGCGTACACCGTGGTGGTAATCCTGCGGCATAGCTAAATCTCCAGTGGTGAGAGGGGTTCGGGGTGATGCGGCGCGCGGCTTACGGCTGCGCGGTCGAGGTCGGCGCCGGCGCGCTGGCCGTCTCCGACGTCGATTCCTGGGTGGACGCGGCTTGCGCGGTCGACGTCGGATCGGTCGTTGCCTGTTGGCTGGACGGATCCTGGGTCGGGTTCTGGGACTGGTCCGAGGCGGCGGGCTGCGTGGTGCCGGTGTTCGAGTCCGTCGTCGTGCTCGTCGTCGCGTTCGTGTCGGCAGGGGTGGTCGAGCTGGTCGGATCGGTCGACGTCGACGTGCTCGGCGGCAGCGGCTCGGCCTTCGGCGGCAAATAGGGCGCCGGCTGCGACGGCCACACGATCGCGTCGGGCGAGCTCGCACCCTCGAAGGCGGAAACCAGGGACATCTGGTACGCGGCCCAGGCCTTGAAGTAATAGATGCCCTCGTCGTCGAGCTGGCCGGCCGCATAGGCGTCGGCCTTGCCTTCGTTGGCCTTCCGGGCCTTGGCCATCAGCATGTCGAAGGTCTGCTGCGCGGCGGCCTGCTGCTCGGCGGCGATCACCGAGGCGGGCACCACCCAGGCGCCATCCACCCACGCGTGGCGCGGCGACGGACGCGGCTCGGTGGTCAGGCCCAGCTCGTCGGGCGTCTTGCCGGCCACCGAGATCTCGACCGGCTCGCCGGTGTCGGTGCGGTAGCAGATCCGGCCGCGATAGTCGGGCAGCAGGAACCAGGCGCCGTCGCGATAGAACGGCCAGCTGGTGGGCGTGCGTTCCGGCGGCGCGTCGAGCGTCGCGTTGGCGGGGATCAGCCAGCGGCCGTCGTTGCGCGGGTCCGCGTCGGGCTGGCCGCTGCTCAGGTACTCGCCGGTGGACGAGCTGTAGTGATGGATCAGCATGGTTGGTTGTCCGTAGGTTTAGTAGGCGCGGATCATGGCGAGCAGCGCGATGTTTCGGGGGCGGGATTCGTTGCCGCCGTCGGCGTTGATGGTGACGGCGTGGGTGTGGCCGCCGGCGGGGTTCATGCCGATATCGTGGCCGTGAGCTCCGTCGCTATCGAGCCAAATTCCGGTTCCGGCCGGTGTCGTCGATGCGGTTGCGTCGCCTACCCAGCACCAGGTGGATCCGCCGCTCTGCGGTTGCGTATTGACCTTGGTGTTGTACTGATGCACGTGTCCGGGGTCGTTCACGTGGTGATTGTGTGCAGCCACACCACTCGCCCATGCACCGTGCACGTGGTCCGCCACAGCGGTGACTGTCGTGCTATGCGCGTGCCCTCGGTTCTGGCTGTCCTGCCAGGAGCCGATCGTGCGGTTCGCGTCGATGCTGCCCACGTCGTCCCATCCGCGAATGAATTCACCGCGCAGATCGGGAAGCCGGAAGTCGCTCGAACCGTTGCCGGTCGAGAAGCATCCCTTCCAGCCGTTGTGCCAGTCGTTGTCCGAGACCAGCGCGCCACTTGCCTGGGCATAAGCCCAGAGCTCGGGGTAGTCGGCGCGATTCACCGAAAAGCCGTTGGCCTTGAGGTAGCCGGCGCGCACCGTCGCGCGAGGCTCGAAGACGATCTGGCCGACCGAGGCGCTCGAGATCGCCGAGAGCACCCACTCGGTGGTCGCGAAGTGCTGCGAGCGATCGCCGGCGGCGGGCGTCGGGCCGTACACGTTGCTGTTGAAGTGCGTGCCGTCGGCGGCGAACAACACGATCGCCTGGGTGTTGCAGGTAATGCCGAACTGGCCGTCGGACGTGTGGTACAGACCCGTATCGGGGGCGCCGTCGTTGACAAAGGTCAGCGAGGGCAGCAGGGAAGTGCCCTCGTCGAGGAACAGGCGCTTGCCGGGGCCCATCGTGACGTCGCCCGAGATGGTGCCGCCGGTGCGCTTGTCGAGCGGATCGACCATCGCCTCGGTCCAGACGCGCTGTCCGTCGACGCGGAAGGTGCGGTCGGCGATGTAGTACTGGAATGCGCCGTGGCTCGGCGTCCACCACCCGTAGCCGTCCTGGTTCGAATACAGGAAGCCGTCGATTGGGCCGACTCGTACCGAGCCCTGGTTCTGATTCAGGCCGACCTGCAACTCACCCAGCACGGCAACCGTGCCGCCCAGCGTGGTGCCGTTCGCGCTGGCGTCAATCATGACGCGGCCGTTGGCGTGCTCCCACGAGAACGGCCTGAAGTCGCTGAACTGCCCGGAGGAATCTCCCTGCTTCGTAGACAGCAGGTAGACCGAACGACCGTCGTTGCGAATCATCGCGCCATAGTCGCCGCCGATCGCACGGAAATTGGCCCCGCCGGCATCGAGCTGCTGCGATGTGATGCCGTTCGTCACGTTGACGTTGCCCGCTACCTGAAGCAGATTCCGGCCGTCATCGGCCGTGGTGCCGATCAGTACGCGTCCCGACGGCAGCACGCGCATGCGTTCCTGGTTCGCCGTGACGAGCGAGGTGACGCCGCTGCCGGTTGCGCCGAGCATGGTGTTGCCGTCGCCCATCGCCGCGAAGTAGGCGGTGAGATCGTCGGTGTTGACGATCGCGCGGGCCTTGCCGCGGCCGATCGTCAGGGCGCCGAGTCCGACGATGTCGCCGGCCGACTGGATGGTCGAGACGCCGTCATCGTTGATTGTGCCGAACAGCACGCGCGCGCCGTAGGTCAGGCGCATCACGCGAGCCATGTTGCTGTCGTCGCGAGTGTCGTTCGGTTTGCCGTTGAGGCGGAAGTCCAGGTACTCGGTGCCCCAGATGCCGTTATTGAAACCCGCGTTCAGCGAAGCGATGACACGCGGCGATCCGTCCGCCACGCGAGGGTCGTTGAAGGTGGCGAAGAGGCGGATCTTGCCTTCGCTGCCGTGCTGCGCATCGGTGGGCGAGACGTTGATTTGCGCGTTGTCGCTACCCACCGTATTTCGCACGCTGACGGCGCCATTGAACGTGCCGCCGTCATAAGACATGTACCGCTTGGCCGCGCCCAGCGGCGTCACCGCGCGTACATCGTCCGTACCCGCCCAAACCTCGTCCTGCGTGGCCAGCTCGACCACGCCCTGGCGGATCGTCGTTGCAGGCGGGTTGAGAAAACTCGTCGATCCGAACTGCAGCTGCGAGGCATCGATGCTCGCGAACACCGCGTCGGCCGCCAGCAGCAGGATCGCCGAGGGCGACTTCTCCATGATCGCCGTGTCCTGCACATACACGCCGAACAGCACGCCGTTGTCGAGATAGAGCCCGAAGCCGAACAACGAATACTGGTCGTTCGTATCGTCCTGGATCACGACGTGGATGGTGTCGGGCGCGACGTTGTCGCCGCCGAAGGTGGTCACGCGCTTGCGCTCGTTGGGCAGCGCCTGCAGGCCGCGATCGAAGGCGAAGCTGGCCGTCGCGAGGCCGATCGAGACGACCTTGCGTGCCGTGGTGCCGGTATTGCCCTGCGCGACCAGCGCGGCCCGCCCGGCATCGGTGATTTGGATCAGGTTTCCTGCCATGTTCAGTTATCCGTGAGGTTCAGCCTGCGATAGAGAGCCGCCTGGGCGCCGGCGCCGATGCGTTGCCTGCCGCTCGCGCTGAAGCCCTGCGTGAGCGTGTAGTGCGCGCTGCCGCGCTTGGCGCGATCGACCTCGGCGATGATGTCGGCCACGTAGTCGGCCGTGACGGGCACGTTGTCCCGCTCGCCCACCGTCAGCACGATTTCGAAGGTGCCCGGCTGGCCCGGCGGCGCAGTCTCGAACCACTCGCGCATCGCCACGTTGGCGCCGAACGAGGCGCACACCTGGCGCACCGCCTCGGCCGTGCCCTTGATGCGCGCGATGCGGATCGCGGCCTTGACGCGCGCGCGCTTGACCTGCTCGGGCCAGTAGTCCTTCCAGGTCTCGACGCCCATGTGCCAGGCCAGCCACGGCAGGAAGGCGAGCGGGATGCGGTCCGGGTCCATCAGCGTGTCGAGCGTGACCGGGATCGCGCCGAGCGGCGCATTGGCCTCGGCCAGGCGCTGCTCGAGCACGGTCGCGTTCGGCGGCAGCAGCTTATTCATCGGCCACTCCGCCATCGACCAGCTCGATGCCGGTGCAATACGGCGCCTGGCCGGCCGTGATCGGCACGCCTGCGGCGGGCGAGTCGAGCAGCACCTTCTGCACGCCCGGCACGCGCAGCGCCGCATAGAGGCCGTCGAGCGTCACCTCCATGCCGATCCGGTGCATGTCGCTCGCGAACTGGGTGACGCGTTTCTGCGCCTCGGCCAGCGCCACCGAGCGATCGGGGCCGGCGAAGAAGCGCAGCGTGGCGTGGATCGCGTAGGGCACGATCTCGGCGCTCTGCACGATCACCTGGTCGGCCTGCGGACGCTTGCCCTCCAGCTCGGCGCGCACGGCGTCGAGCAGGGCCGCGTCGGCGCTGCCGTCGCCGTCTCGCGACAGCACGGTGACCACCATCACGCAGGGCTCGGGGCTTTTCGCCGAGGCGGACAGCACGCGGCCGTCGGCCGAGCGCGCATGGAATTCGTAGGCCTCCTCGGGGCCGGCCACCGAGAAGCCGCGTGGCGCGAGCTGCACGCGCTCGCGCAGGCTGTCGTCGTCCTCGTAGGTCGGCGCGATGCCGTTGTCGGGGTCGCCCGCCGAGATCTGCAGGCGGTCGACGTCGAACAGCGCGGCGATATGGTCGAGCGTGGAGCCGCTCGCATAGGCCAGCAGGATGCCGCGCGCCTTGTCGTTGACCAGCTGGCGCAGCAGCATCTCGCGGTAGGCGCTCTCCTGCAGCAGCCGCGCCAGCGGCTCCGATTCGAGCGCCAGCGTGGCGGCGAGCTCGGCCTGCTGGTCGGCCGGGTAGAGCGCGAGCAGGCTCGCGCGGCGCTCGGCGTAGAGCGTCTCGAAGTCGATGGTGTCGACGATGTCGGGCGCCGGCAGCTGCGAAAGGTCGATCGGCGTCGTTCTCATGCGGGGGCTCCGTTCGTGACCGGCACGCGTAGCGTGACGGCCTCGTCGAGTTGGTCGGTCCAGCCCTCGATGTCGAGGGTCTGGCTGCCGTCGAGCGGGTCGTCGCTCGAGGCGCTCAGTTGCACGCTGCTCACCGTGAGGCGCGGTTCCCAGCGCATCAGCGCGGTGGCCGTCGCGGCGTACAGGCGCACGCGCGTGGCGCCGTTGTTCGGCGCGTCGACCAGCTCGGGCAGCTCGGAGCCGAAGCTGCGGCGCTGCAGGCAGGTGCCCAGCGGCGTCATCAGGATTCGCGTGACCGATTGCGCCAGGTGGTCGGCGCCGGAGATCGAGCGGCCGGTGACCGCGTTCATGCCTTTCATGCGCCTCCCGGAAGCGGTTGACTGGTGATCGCGTTCTCGCCGCGTGCCTGGTGCGTGTGCGAGACCAGGCTGACCTGGCCGGCGATCACGTCGCCGGTGAAGGCGGCCGAGCCGTCGATACGCATCACGTTGCCGCCGCCGCCGTCGGTACCGCCCTTGCCCGTCATGCCCGATTCGAAGGCGAACGGGCCCTTGACGGTCATCGCGCCGGTGCAGGTGGTGGTCTGCGCGTCGAGCGTGACCGTGTCGGCCTTCACGGTGGCCTCCCTGGTCTCGATCGTCACCGACACCGGCGCGACGATGCGCACCGTCGCGCCGGCCGGCAGCTCGGCCAGTAGCGCATGCGCGGCGTGGTCGTAGCTGATGCGCGCGCCGTCGGTATAGACGCGCGTATGCGTGTCGGGCGAGTTGTCGGGCTGCGGCGCGGCATCGGAGTAGAAGCCGCGCAGCGCGACCGCCTGCGCCGGATCGCCCATCGGCGCGAGCAGCACCACCTGTTCGCCGCGCGTCGGCGGCAGCCATTCGCGCGTCGCGCCGGCGGTGCCCGCAATCCAGGGAATCCAGTTCGTCTGCAGGCCGTCGTCGTCGGTCTCGCCGATCGCGACCCGGCACAGGCCGTTCGCATGATCGACATCGAGGATCGATCCCTTGCGTACCGCGTTGCGTGCCTTACGGTGAATTTCGTTCGCGTCCATGTCGATCATGTTGCCGTCGTGACGCTTGCCGGGCGAGCGATGGCATGTGTGTTCGCATCGAGTACGTTTGGAGTCCGGATGGATTCGACTAGGCGAGGGCGAATGCCGGATAAGTCGTTGCGAGCGCAACTACATGGGGAATGGAAGATTGGGGCGAGAGAAACGCAACGAGCCGCTTGAAGCGGCTCGTCGAAGGTGAGGCGGGGAAGAGGCGGGGTTCGGCAGCTCAGGCGATCAGGGCAGCCATGGCGAATCCGCGTCGATCACGTATTGGATGACACGCTTGCCGTCGGCGCCGACGCTGACCATCACGCTCTCCGACAGTTTCAGCTTGATGTCGAGGTTGACGCGATCGTCGGCCAGCAGGTTCGCGTAGAAGGTGAAGCCGGTGCGCCAGAGATCGGGATTGGCGACGATCGCGGGCTCGTTCAGGCGGATCCACTCGAGCAGGGCGATCGTCACGTTGTCGATATCGGCGGCGGTGGCCCACAGGTTGACCTCGCAATCGTATTCGTAGTCGAACGAGGCGCTGCGCGCGCCGGTCGAGACCACCGCGCCGGCGCTGATCGACATCAGCATGGCATCGGGCGTGGCGACGAGCGCGGGCACCGCGGCGAGGATCGCGGCGCGCAGGCTGGCGGGCTTATTCATGGGCGCTCACCCCCGAGGCGATGGCGGGCGCGGCGGCGCTGGCGCTGACGCCGACGCCGGCCTGGCAGGTGGCCACCATGTCCACCTCGGCGGCGCAATTGGCCCAGGCCGCGCGCGCCTGGTTCAGCGCGTCGCTGAGCTCACCGTTGCTGCGCGGGTGCATTGCCGGCAGCGTGCAGCGCGTCACCGTCGCGCAGGCGTTGAGCGTAATCGTCGGCGCCGGCGAGGGCGGGACTGGCGTGCAGGCGCACAACATCGTCAGGCAGGGCAGTATCGGCCCAGGCGCGAATCGCTTGGTTCTCATCGATCAGTTTCCGCAGTTGCTGTTGATAGGACGCGAGCCGCGCGTCGACCTGGCCGCGCGTGCGCTCGAGCTGCGCGCGCTGCGCGTCCTGCTCGCGTACCTGGCTGGTGAGCCGCGCGATCACCGCGTCGCGCGCGTCGGCGTCCTGGCGCGCCTGGCTGGCGGCGGCCGTCGCGCCGGCCAGGCGCTCCTGCAGCAGGCGCGTGTACTCGTAGCCGGCGCCGCCCGCGGCCAGCACGGCCAGCGCGATGCCGAGCTGCAGGCCGGGCAGGCTCGGCAGGCTCATGCGGCCGCCTGGTCCGCGCCGGCGTACTTCTGGTAGGCGCGCTCGAGCCGCACGTCGTAGAGATTGCGCGCGTAGTCGCGGCCGTTGTAGGCGGCGGCGAAGTCGGCCCATTTGCGGCCCTTCAGCGCCGCGAGCAGGGTCTTGTCGGCGAGGATGAAGCGCACGAAGGCGTCGAGCTGCGCGCTTTCTCCGGTTTCCATGCGCGACACGAAATCGTCGACGCTGGCGTAGCCGAGCCGCTGCCAGTGATAGCCCATGATCTGGAACGCGCCCCAGCTGGCGGCCTCGTAGGCCGAGCGCGCGTCGATCCGGGCGGCCGCGTCGAGCCGCACGTATTCGGCGGCGCCGCCCTGGTAGCCGCCGGCGCTCGGGTTGACGATGTCGGGGCTGGCGGCGGCCGCGGCGCTGGCCGCGTCCTGGCCGAGGTTGGCGACGAGTTGCCGGTACATCACGTGGCGCTCGAACAGGATCTTGGGCCGGCCGTCGCCGAGGAAGCCGGCGCCGTTCGACTCCACTTCGTTGACCGCGCGCACGCAGGCGGTCGACACGCCGAGCCGGTTGGCAGCGGCCAGCAGGTCGGCGTTGGTCAGGTCGCGCGGGTCGCGCTGGCCGGTGGCGAGCGCGTTGTAGGTCTTGGGGCCGGCGATGCCGTCGACCACCAGGCCGGCGGCGGCCTGCACCGCCTTCACGGCGCGCTCGGTGGCTTCGTCGTAGATGTGGGTGACGGCGAGCGGGTAGCCGGCGCGCACCAGGCGTTGTTGCAGCAGGCCGACCTCGGCGCCGCAGTCGTTGAAATGAAGGACGTTCACGCTTGCTTGCTCCGCAGTAGATGCGCGATGTCGCCACGCGCGAGATGGACGAGGATGGCCAGCAGCACGGCGAGCGCGGCCTGGAAGAAGCCGGTGGCGCGCGCGTGCAGCAGCAGTTCGATGCCGGCGCCGCCCGAGACGGCGACGATCGCCCAGGCGGCCCAGGCGACGTGGAAGCGGTGCCGGGCGCCGTTGCGGCGATAGACCAGCACGCGCACGATCACGGCGAGATGGGCGGCGAACGCGACCAGCGCATAGGACAGGTGCATGTCATTGCCCCTTGCGCAGGAAGGCCAGCAGGTCGGCGCTCTTGACGCGCTCGATCAGCGTGAGCGTGACGGTGATCACCAGCGCCGCGGCGAAGAACGCGGCGACGCCGGCCGAGCGGATCGGCACCACGTTCATCAGCTCGGGCGCGGCCAGGTAGCCCATCACCAGCGAGATCAGCATGTAGGCCGCGCGGCGCGCGATGCCGAGATCCTTGGCGGTGACCACCACCAGGGCGGCGCCGGCGAAGGCGCCGATCAGCGTGTCGCCGTCGATGCCGGGCGAGATGCCGACGATGCCGAGCGCGGCGAACAGCGCGGCGGCGGTGGAGATATTCGGTTCAGCCATGCGTGGTCGCCATGTTCAGTTGAAGAGTTGCAGGAGCGGGCGGACCTGGTCGATCGCCACCGGCGCAGGCATCTCGACCACGGTGCCGGCCGGCAGCGCCACGCCGAGCGCGGCGATGCCGGGATTGGCGGCCATCACCGCCTCGACCGTGCCGGAGGTGCTGCCGTAGTAGCGCCAGCACAGCGCGTCGAGCGATTCGTCCTGCAGAGCGGTGACCTTCATCGTCTTGCCTCCTGCTTGGGTTGGCCCGGGGCGCACGCGCGGCGCGAACCGGGGCTCGTCGAGAGCGGGGCGCGCGCGGCCGGCGTGAGGCCTGGCGCGCCCAGGTAATGCGCGGAGATCCGCACGAAGCGCTCGACATGACGCGTGGGCGCGCTGTCGCGATACGGATTCGGTGTGTCTTGCTTCGCCATCGATGAGGCCGGACCAGGGGTGATTGAGCTGGTGTCCATGTTCGGCATTCGCGCCGGGCGGCTCAATGGGCGGGGTTTGTCGGGGAGATGGGGACAGTGAAGGGCGGAGCGTGCTACGTCGCGAGGGCGATGGCGGGCGAGGCGTAATGCGCGGGTGGGGCGGGGATGCCGTGCAGCCGGATTGCAGCTTGGGCGGGCTGGCGCGAGCTTGATTGAGGTGGCGCAGCCTTGGTTTTGCGCTGCAGCTTGCGCGCAAGTGCTTGACCGGAAAGGCTTCGCGGCGCGTCGATGAAACTCCGAAGGCAGGGGTTGTATGTCCGGCTACATCCCGCAGCCGCGCTTGCGGATGAAACGAAGAATAGCGTGGCCGCCGGCGACGAGACCGAGTGAAATCACAAAGCTGAGTGCCAAAAGTACACCGGTGACAACGCTGTCTTGCCCTTCGGATCCGACTACGTCAAAAATGCGAAAGAGCGGTGCCAGCATATCGAAGCCACGCTCGCTGTACAGCCAGAGCGGAACCGCATCGATACGGGTCACGAGGAAGAACACCGGGATGACGAGCATGATCGCGACCACCAGCCTTAATAGCTTTTTCATCGGACCAACACCGTTCCGTAATGCCTGATATTTGTGCCCGGGATGAGTTTGGGCGGCTGTGCCAAGAGATACCTTCGTGGCTTATCAAATTGCGACTTGGATACCAAAGCAATGCATCCAGTGCATACGCCAAGCAGGCCATTGGGATGCAAACGGAAGTTGCCGCGCTTGATGCCATTCACGATGGCGTGATCCCTCAAGGAATCCCAAAGCCACCCAAGCCGCCCGCCGCTTTGTCGGTTGACGATGTAGTACATCCCTTTCGGAAGCGGGCCATTGTCTACAAGCGCCGTTGCATCGGGATTGTTGACGTAAGGAGTAGGCACGGCAAATACCGTCCTGGAGTCTGCAAGACAGGTGCGAATCGCTGCAGGTGAGTCGATTGTCGTGACCGGGGCCGAATCACGCTGCCGAGGACGGTAGTTTGGGCGTGTCGAGGACAGCGGCTTTTGCGGGCAGCAGTTCGTCGCCGGAAACGTCGTATCGCCGTAACCAGGCGTTGCTGCTGGCGACAGAGTTATAGACGGGGGCGTCCCCGTTGACCGTGCCTCGCTGAAGAATCGAAACGGTGTCGGCGACAATGGGGCGCAGCGCCGCATTGAGCACTACATAGGCAGGCGGGGCAGATGGCGCCGTGTCGCCTTCCGCGCCAGCCTCTGGTGCCACGCCAGCGCGGATCAGCAAACCTTGAGCGCAGTGCATCAGGTCGTACCAATCCTTCGGCAGTTCGGATTGCAAGGTGCTTAACCCGCCGACCTTGCCTAGCATCGCTTTGTCGATCAGTGTGAGCCAGTCGACAGTCTTGAGCCGGTCCGTGAGATCCCGAACCATCATGGAAATCGGGTTGCCGACATCGATGCCCGGGCCGAGCATTTGCGCTATGAAATATTCGCTGCTTTCGTTTTCGACTCGACCAGGCGGCGACAGATTGACCGCGAATCCTGCGTGCCCATGTATGGCGTCGACCGCTGTCGCCGCTTCGCGGAACAGCTGCACAAACGGTTCAGGGTTGGCCCTTACGACCGGCGCCGGGAACGTGAATACCAGCACGTCGAGGCCTCTGGTGCCGAGATCGGCCTGAAATTGCTCGATGCAGAACGTGGTGAATTCGTAAAACGAGGCTTCGCGTGCGGTATCACCGCCAACAAACGTCGCATCGAATCCCTCGTTGGCTCCGACACTGGACGCAAGTGACGCCAGCGCCGGCGCTTTGGCGATTGGAAGCGCCCGCTTGCCGTTGAACCACATCCATTTCAACGGTTGCTCGGTGCCGGGCGTCCCTGTGCCTCTGGCGACCGTCACATATCGGTCGAACACCCACGCGAGTGCATCGCGTTTGTTACGCGTGTATCCGCCCTTGAAATACATTGCCGAGCGCACAACCAAGGCGGCACCGATGCCCTTGTGGGCATAGCGAGGCTCGAAAATCGCGTTCGGCATCATGCCGGCCTGGGCCAACCGCTGCAACTGCTTGTGATCGTGGTTCATCGTTGATTCGTTGCAATGTCAGGGAAGGGGAAACGGCATGCGTGGCGACATAGGCCCGCCAAGGCCTCCTTTCAACCCTTGCCCAATGAGTTTGCGCAGCGCCGAAGCGGCCGATTGCGTGCTTTCATCTTGGTTGGGTTGCTCGTCGGAGCATCCGCAGTCGCTTGGTCCCATCGTAGCGAATTTGGACGGATTACCGGCGATGCGCTCATACGCTTCCTGTTGTTTCGGATCGAACTGATCGGGCGGGAATTTGATTTCGACTACCGACTTCAGGTTGTCTTGTGTCGGGGGCGACGATGGATCGTTGACGATTACTACGTCCGGGCGCCGGATGTTACCAACGCCCGGCACGTAACCGTCTAGCCCAGGCCAGTATTTTTGTATCCAGCCCGGTAAGTAGTCGTGCGCTTTCGTAATAACCTGCGAATCCATGATTGGGCTAGGCGGATCGCGCGACATGTCGTAGTTGATTTCGGCCTTGTAGGGACTCTGGTGGTCGCCAATAGCGTCCGCGGTCTTGAGGCGGCCGCTTACACATTGCTGCTTTAGCTTCTGCCCGGTAACGCCGATTGAAGGCATGGCATTACATTTGCAGATGACAAAGCAGAGTGCTTCGCGATCCTGCATGTCGAGTGAATTTCGGCGCACGCGCATTGGATTCGTGCGACCGTCGCCAGGCCCTGTTGCTCCTGCGCCAGTTCCTTGGGCGTAGTTGGTCATGACAAGCTCGAGTTCGACCTTTCGAAGGTCAACGATGATGACTGGTCCGCAGACAACCAGCTTGTGTAACCGTCAGCGTCTGTTTCCCCCGAAACGGTTTGCCCGTTCGAGCCGGTAACGGTATAGAAATGGCCGATGACCGGCCGGTCGGTGTCGTCATCCAGTACCTGAAAGCGACCCCGTTGCGGCCCGTTATTTGCAGGCTGCGAAAGCACGCTGAGTCCCGCGCCGATCGGCGCAACTGCGCTGCCGCCCGGTCCGGATGCCGGCGATGCGGTGGCGGTTCCCTGGGACGCGATCAGCGTGGCGCCGCATGCGGTCGTGTCGCCGTCGCATGCTACTGCGCGGCCGCCGAAAGTCATGTTCAGCTCGGTCGGCACCTTCACGATCGGGAAAACTCCGTCGCATCGCGGGCAAGCGGCCATATCCCCGATTAGTGCGAGCGATTTTCCGTCTACAGTGTGTGTCGGATCGCAAGTCAAAACGCGGCAGCCGTGCGAAGTCCCGTCGCCTTCACGAATGAACGCGAATCCCATGCTGGTCTCCGATGAAGAAGTCGTTCGGAATGTAGCATGGCCGTTCCTGCACTTAGCCTGTAGGAATTATCGGGCATAGCCGTGTGGTTTGGTCGCAGTTCTTGTAGTCTTCCCCGATACAACGCGCATGGAGTTGCCAATGCCAATCCCTCTCGCAATGCTGTCGCCCCCCCCTATGTGTCGAGCATTCGCTTTGCTTCGAATTGATGAAAGGCGTCCCGGCCGCGGTTGTCGCGATCTTTGCGTCAGCATTGGCGGGGATGATCGCTTACCGGCAATACCGTGTTGCCAAGGCGAAATTGAATCTCGATTTGTTCGAAAAACGTTACGAGCTATTCGAGCATGTCTGGGCCCTGGCATCAGCAGTGATGCACGGCAAGGTAGTGGGCATGGTTGATCCCGTCAGACTGAACGTGACCAACGCGCTGCCGAAGATCGAATTTCTATTCGACGCTGGCATCGCGGCGTACGTTCGCGAGATCAACGAAAGCTCGGCAGAACTCTGGCAGATCCACCAACAGATGATGCAAGCCGGCTACGGCATCTCAACTGAATATGTGGAGCGTCGGCGATCGTTGGTTAGTTGGTTCGGAGAGCAAGCATTGGGTGGATGCCAAGCCCGCTTCGGTGCATATTTGGACGTTGCGAAGTGGTGAGCAGGGTTTGACGGTGTGCTGAAGTGTCCGGCGAAAGTGCAGCTGTGCAGTTAAATTGCCGCCTGCACACTAGCGGTCAACGGCAAATTTACCTTGTTTTGCCTTGAATAAGCGGTTTGCGAGTCGCGCAAGGCATTGATTTAATAAGGTTGCCATTTGTCGCTAAAGCTCCGAAGGCAGGGGGGGGCGAGGCGTCGCCTCGTGATTATCAGCTCAGACGTTTTTCCTGGATGAGCGACGAAGGATGCGGTCAGCCCATCCAACGATCAAGACTGAACTGATCAACGCGAGAAAAAAGCTGATCAGGAGCAGCGAGCCATACAGATAATCCTCGTCCTCTTCGCCACCATACGAGCCGAGCGCACGAAAGATCGGCGCGGCGATGTCCCATCCGTTTCCGTTGTCGAACCAATGCGACAACCACGGCAGGGCGGTGACACCTACGTAGATCGGAAGCGTGAGAAGAAGTGTCAGCACAAGGCGAGCGAAGATTTTCATTTGACTGGGTCGTTTTTCGGAGGTGCGAATCGCGGGTGCCCGCTGAGACGGCGATGAGCGTGTTTGATGCGCGCCCATCCTCCATCGAGCGCCGAGGTCGGTACAAGCCGGCATAACAGCGCAGGCCGTGCAGCGATCGACGGCAACGAATCACCCACGCAAACAATCGTTCCCTATGCAACCATCTCGCTTCGCGCCGCGAGAGAAGGGTTCGCGTCGTAAAAAGACTGAAAGCCTTCGTTCATGAGACGCTGCGGGCAATGTAAAGCCACGCTTACAGGGGATCACGTTCACGGGGTGCGCGCGAACGGCCAGCATCGGGACGACACATCGGGTCCGATGCACACCACGGCCTCGCCGCAAAACAAACGAGAACGCCAGACACTGCCGCAGGCTCGATTCATACCGCAGACGACACTGCCGCGGATGCCATCACGCATCCCTGGCGGGACGCTTGCGAGCTTCGTATTCAGGATGTTGTCGCCGTTTCGCCCAGCCGATCGCGGCTGCCCGTCGTGCTTGCGCGATCGCGCGCACCGATCGGCGCCGGGGGCGAGCGCGGGTGTTTTCTCCTTCGCGCGAGTGCCCGCGCGAGGCTGGAAAACCGCGCGCGCATGTGTTTCGTAATGCTTTGGAAAGCAAGTTTTCATCAACGCGACACGCGATCGTTGCGGCTTCCGCATTCATTCCTGAAATTTAATAGTTCTAAGGGTTTACACCTAATCAATTTCGAATTGGCAGGCCGTTATCCCCTGCTGATGCCACGTAAGGGTCATCCCCTATTTGGCGGGTAAAACGTTTGCGCTCCGTCAAGAACGGGGCAAGGCCGACGGGGCGGGGCGATGAATCAGGAGCGTGGGCGGGACCGGCCGGAAGGCGGGCCCGGGGCCACGCTGCACGGCATTGGGGGGCGTGCGCGGGATGCGCAGCCTTGAGTGCAAGACATACCTAAAACGCAAAACTGGGAAACTCAACATGCGCAAGAGTGTTAGGCATCCAGCCTGGCAGGGTGCGGGTTTGTTGCTCCTGTTATGGGGGCTATTCCTGCTATCCGCGATGCATGCGCGCGCAGCGGTGCCGCTGCCGCCGAGCAATCACATCCGGATCAACCTGGGTGCGACGCCGTGGAAATACATCAAGGACGCCGATGACCCGAATTCGATGAATCGGGTCTTCGACGATTCGAAGTGGCAGTCGATCGGCGTGCCGCAGACGCCCGCCGACAACGACACCTTCATCAACATCGAGTCGGGCGGCGGCCAGGGCCAGCTGACCGGCAATACCAACTGGTATCGCAAGCACTTCACGCTCGATCCCTCGTTCGGTCCCGACAAGCTCAACCGCAAGATCCTGGTCGAGTTCGAAGGCGCGCACACCGGCGTGCAGGTCTACATCAACGGCCACTTCATCCCGGGCAACAGCCAGGTCGCGGCGAACGCGCAAGCCACGCACGTGATCGGCTTCATCCCGTTCGTGGTCGACATCACGCCCTACGTGCAGTTCAAGGACGCCAACGGCCAGCCCTTCGACAACGTGCTGGCGGTGAAGGTCTCGCGCGGCGACAAGTTCTTCGAGTCGCCGAGCTTCTCGGGCGCGT
Organism: Burkholderia sp. Cy-637; assembly: GCF_011753175.1. Classification (NCBI taxonomy): domain Bacteria; kingdom Pseudomonadati; phylum Pseudomonadota; class Betaproteobacteria; order Burkholderiales; family Burkholderiaceae; genus Burkholderia; species Burkholderia sp. Cy-637. The sequence goes on from NZ_VWWC01000087.1 coordinate 19,263, forward strand.
TCCGCTTCGGCCAGGACGACACGGGCATCTTCCGCCCGGTCTGGATGGACATCACCGACCGGATCCACATTCCCGAGAACGTCTACGCGGTGCTCAACACCTGGGGCACCTACGTGGCGACCGTCACGGCGAACGATGCGTCCGCAACCATCCGGGTGCAGACCAACGTCCTGAACGAGTATTCGTCCGACCAGCCGGTCACGCTGACCACCCAGATCGTCGACGCCTCGGGCGCCGTGGTGGCGACCGCGCAGGACACGCGCACGCTGCCGGCGAACAGCACCGGGCCGCTCGCGCCCGCCCTGTTCGACCAGATCCTGACGGTGAGCAACCCCCATCTCTGGTATCCGAACAACAGCATCTACGGTCATCCGTACATGTATCACGTGGTCCATTCGGTCAGCGTGAACGGCGTGGTGGTGGACACCAAGGAAAGCCCGCTGGGCATCCGCACCATCACCTGGAACCAGAACTTCCCGGTCATCAACGGCCACCCGCACTTCCTGTGGGGCGCCTCGGGCCGTTACGACTACCCGGCGCTCGGCTCGGCCGTGCCGCCGAACCTGCAATGGCAGGATCTCTCGCTGCTCGCGCAGGCGGGCGGCAGCTCCTATCGCCCCGGCCACTCGAGCCAGGGCCGCGAGTGGCTCGACGCCGCCGACGCCTACGGCATCATGATGCTGCAGCCCAGCGGCGACGGCGAGAACGGCTTCAGCGCGATCTGCAGCGGCACGGACACGGGCAACTGCGTGTCGGCCGACAACATCACGCTGAAGGAAGAGCTGCATCGCGACATGATCATCCATGATCGCAACCATCCCTCGGTGCTCGCCTGGGAGGCGAACAACGGCAAGATGGACACCAGCATCGCCAAGCAGCTCAAGCAGATCTCGCGCACCTGGGATTTCATCAACACGCGCGCGCAAGCGGACCGCACGCCGGATCCGGCCAACGGCGACATCCTCGGCTGCTCGGGCCAGGGCTGCGACGTCGGCGTCAAGCAGAGCAACCCGGGCGTGCCGGCCTATGGCTCGGAATACTGGGGCGACGGCCTGGGCCGCTGGAAGTACGACTTCGAGATCCAGTTCGCCGCGTCCTACATCCGCGACTGGGTGCACAGCGTGGCCGGCAAGTCGTTCGGCATGGCGCACTGGTACCTCGCCGATACGCCGGGTGAAATCAACACGCAGACGGATGGCACGCTGAACACCAACGTGCGTTCGAACGGCGCGTCGATGATGGACGCGAACCGCTTCCCGCGCCTGCTGTACTACATCTACCAGGCGCTCTGGACGCCGAACCAGATCAAGCCGGTGGTCAAGCTGGCGAACACCTGGAACCGTAACACCACCGGCAACGTGCGCGTCAACGCGTTCAGCAACTGCCACTCGGTGCAGCTGCGCCTGAACGGCCAGATCGTCGGTCCGGCCCAGACGCCGAACCCGGTCAACCAGGATCCCTCGGCCGACATCACGCAGAACACCACGCTGCTGCCGGGCCAGGTCCATTGGGACAACATCCCGTTCCAGCCGGGCACGCTGCTGGCCGAGTGCCTGAACGACGACCTGCAGGTCGCCGCCACCGACACGCTGGTCACGGCCGGCCCCGCCGACCACCTGCTGCTGACGGTCGATCCGCAGATCACCAAGCCGGACGGCGACACCTTCGTGCTGACCGCCAATGGCACCGACGCGGCCACGCTGACGGCCAAGGTGGTGGACGCCCAGAACAACCTGGTGCCGGACGCCGGCCAGACGCTGACCTTCGCCGTCACCGGCCCGGGTACCTATCGCGGCGGCTCGGACCACTACGTCGACCACTCGCAGCCGCAGGGCTGGCACGCGCCGGGCGATCCGAACCTGCTGGCCGAAGGCGGCATGGCGAAGATCGCGGTGCGCACGCAGTTCCAGCCGGGCACCGTCAACGTCACGGTCTCGTCGCCGGGCCTGGCCAGCGCGAACGCCTCGTTCGTGGTGCAGCCGGTGCCGCTGGCCGACACGCAGCCGTTCGACGGCACCGACATGAACGTCGGCCCGCAGCAGCAGACCGCGCCGCAGATCCTGACCCAGCCGAGCGACCAGATCGTCACGCTGGGCCAGAGCGGCACCTTCACGGTGCTGACCGCCGGCGCGACGCCGATCGGCTATCAGTGGTTCAAGAACGGCCAGCCGATCGCCGGCGCCAACGCGTACAGCTACACCACGCCGGCGCTTCAACAGGGCGACGACCACGCCAGCTTCAGCGTCGAGGTCAGCAACAGCATCGGCAAGCTCGATTCGCGCAATGCCGTGGTCTCGCTGGTGCAGCCGCAGGCGCCGACGATCCAGCTGCAACCGCTCGCGAAGAACATCACCGCGGGCCAGAGCGCCGAGTTCACGGTGCAGGCATCGGGCTCGCCGGTGCTGACCTACCAATGGCTGCGGAACAACCAGCCGATCGATGGCGCGATCTCGCCGGTGTACGACACGCCGGTGATGCAGACCACCGACAGCGGTTCGCTCTACAGCGTGATGGTGAAGAACAGCGCGGGCGTGATCACCTCGGACCAGGTGGCCCTGACGGTCAACGTGGCGACGCCGCCGGTGATCGTCTCGGACCTCGCCGACCAGAGCGTGCCGTTCGGCCAGAGCGCGACCTTCAGCGTGAGCGCCACGGGTTCGAACCCGCTCAGCTACCAGTGGACCCACAACGGCCAGCCGGTCGGCGACAACGAACCGAGCCTGCTGATCTCGCAGGCCCAGTCGAGCGACGCGGGCAGCTACGTGGTGACCGTCACCAACACGGCCGGTAACGTCAGCAGCCGCACCGCGACGCTGACCGTGAGCGGCACCGACGCGTCCAACCTCGCGCTCGGCGCGCTGGCCAAGTCGAGCAGCGACCAGAACGGCGGGCTGGTGGCCGCCAACGCGATCGACGGCTCGACCACCACGCGCTGGTCCTCGGCGCCGGAAGTCGATCCGTCCTGGCTCGAGGTCGATCTCGGCTCGGTGAAGACCTTCAACAAGGTCGTGCTGATCTGGGAAAACGCCTACGCCTCGCAGTACGACATCCAGGTGTCGAACGACGAGAAGACCTGGAACACGGTGTTCCCGAACGGCCAGCCCGACGGCGCCGGCGGCACCACCGCGCCGGTCACCGGCGCGGGCGGTACCGAGACGCAGTTCTTCGCCAGCCAGTCGGCGCGCTACGTGCGCATGCTGGGCACCAAGCGCGCCACGCAGTATGGCTACTCGCTGTTCGAGTTCCAGGTGCTGGACGCGCCGCAGTGCTCGGCCAACAGCGCCACCGAGCGCTACACGCCGATCCCCGCGCAGCCGGGTACCTGGCAGTCGACCATCCCGGGCCTGCCGTCCGGCCCGTTCGTGCCGACCGTGAAGGACAACGTCAGCGGCCTGACCTGGCAGCAGACGTACACCACCTTCGCGGCCGACGGGGCGCAGTTCACGCAGCAGATCGCCGACCAGTACTGCAAGTCGATCGGCATGCGCATCCCGACGCTCAACGAGGCGATGACGATCGCGCGCGCCAACTACGCGTCCTGCGCGTTCCCGTCGCCGTGGCGCACCTGGACCACTACCCCGGTGCCGAACATCGACAACAACGCCTGGTTCGTCGAATCCTCGGGCAAGTCCTGGGCGGGCATCATCAACAACACGCCGGGCTGGGTGATGTGCGTGTCCGGCACCACCTCGCCGGCACCGGTGATCGTCACGCCGCCGGCGGCCACGGTCGCCAGCGAAGGCCAGGGCGCGCGCTTCACGGTGGCCGTCACGGGCACCGGCCCGCTCGACTACCAGTGGAAGCGCAACGGCCAGCTGGTCGCGATCACCACCATCCCGTCGTACACCACGCCGGCCCTCACGGTGGCGAACGACAACGGCGCGATCTACACGGTCGACGTCAGCAACGCCGGCGGCACGGTGAGCAGCGCGCAAGCCCTGCTGACGGTGGTGCCCGCCACCGCCGGCAACGGCGGCAATGGTGGCGACAACGGTGGCAACGGCGGTAACGGCAACAATGGTGGCAATGGTGGAGACAACGGCGGCGGTGGCAACACGCAGCCGCAAACCCCGAGCGCGAACCTGGCGCTCGGCAAGCCGGCCGTCTCGACCGGCAACGAGAACGACGGCTACGGCCCGTCCAATGCAACGGACGGCAGCCTGAATTCGCGCTGGTCCTCGGCCTTCTCCGATCCGCAGTCGATCACCATCGACCTCGGCACGGTGCAGACCGTCGACCGCGTGGTGCTGCGCTGGCAGGACTCGTACGGGGTGGACTACAAGATCCAGACCTCGCCCGACAACGACCAGTGGAACGACGCGGTGACCAAGACGGGCGACACGGGCGGCACCGAGGACCTGCGCTTCCCGGCGCCGGTGCAGGCGCGCTACGTGCGCATGCTCGGCACCAAGCGGGCCACGCAGTTCGGCTACTCGCTGTTCGAGTTCGAGGTCTACAACACCGCGAACACCCCGGCCTTCCCGATCACGGCCACCTCCAGCGGCGCGGGCACGCTCACGCCGACGGGCAGCACCTCGGTGCTGCAGGGCGGCGTGCAGACCTACCAGTTCGTTCCGGCCGCCGGCGGCGCCGTGACGGGCGTGCAGGTCGACGGCAAGGACGTCGGCATCGTCGATCACTACACCTTCGACGACGTGCTGGCCCCGCACAGCATCAACGTCACGTTCGGCCAGGCGGCAGCGGCGGTGAACCTGGCGCTCGGCACCAAGGCCACGGCCAGCGGCCTGGAGGGTGACGGCTATCCGGCTTCCAATGCGGTGGACGGCAACCTGAACACGCGTTTCTCGTCGAACTTCGCCGACGACGCGTGGCTGACCGTCGACCTCGGCAAGGAAACCGCCTTCAACCGGGTGGTGATCAACTGGGAGAACGCCTACGGCAAGCAGTTCCTGATCCAGGCCTCGCACGACAACGTCGACTGGTCGAATACCGTCTATACCCAGGCCAACGGCAAGGGCGGCATCGACGACCTGTCGTTCAACACCACGACCGCGCGCTACATCCGCCTGCAAGGGCAGCAGCGCGCGACCGGCTACGGCTACTCGCTGTTCGAGTTCGCGGTGTACAACGACCCGTCGAAGGCGGCAGGCGCCGGCACGGGCACGGGTTCGGGCAGCACCGGCACGGGCGCGGGTACCGGCACCGGTTCGGGCAGCACGGGCACCGGCGCGGGTACCGGCACGGGCACGGGCAGCACGGGCAGCGGTGGCGACACCGGCACCCAGCCGCAGCAACCGGCCAGCCCGTTCGTCGAGCAGCCGGCCAACCAGGCGGTGCCGGCCGGCCAGCCCGGCCACTTCGCGGTGATGATGTCGGGTACGGGGCCGTACACGTACCAATGGCAGCTCGGCGGCAAGCCGATCGCCGGCGCGACCAACCGCATCTACGACACGGCCGCCGCGGTGGCCGCCGACAGCGGCAAGCAGTACAGCGTGGCGGTGACCGGCCCGGACGGGACGGTCCTGACGTCGAGCAGCGCCACGCTGACGGTCGACACGACGGTACCGAAGTACACCGTCACGCCGGGCCTGGTCGGTATCGACCTGCAGAACAACACGCAGGGCACCTATACCGACGACCAGGTGTACGTGGCGGTGATCGCGCGCGACCCGGCGACGGGCCAGTTCGCCTGGCTCAAGCCGGACGGCACGCTGGTTGCCGCCTCGGCGGCCGACAACGACGCGCCGAACCACCTGACCGGACCCGATGGCCAGAACTACAGCAACTACTTCTTCACGCTTGCGCAGAGCAAGACGATGCAGTTGCCGCAGAGCTTCTCCGGCCGGATCTTCGTGTCGCTGGGCAAGCCGCTGTACATCAAGATCAACCAGTCGAAGAACGACGACGGCACGACCACCCTCGGTTATGCCCCGCCCAATCCGAACAACGGCACGGACCCGAGCCGCGGCATCCCGTTCGATTGGTTCGAGTACACCTTCGGCGGCAACGGTCTGTGGATCAACCCGACCCAGGTGGACGAGTTCGGCTTCCCGCTCACCCAGGATGTCTACTGGGCGAACGGCACGGTGCACCAGCGCACCGGCATCACCCAGCGTCGCGCCGATCTGTTCCAGGCGTACACGCGTGAAGTCTCGGCGGTGTTCCAGCCGTCGCAGCCCTCGAACTGGGTGATCGAGGCACCGGCTCACGATTCGTTCGCGGCCAACCAGCCCAACGGCCATTACTTCGACGGCTACGTCAACGACATGTGGACGTACTACGCCTCGAACGACCTGCCGATGGTGGTCGGCGCGCGGGCCTTCGTCGGCCGCGCCTCGGGCACGCAGCTGCTGTTCCAGGAAGTCGACCAGCACAACGGCCAGTTCGCCGGCAGTACCTATGCCGTCAACAAGCCGAGCAGCGAGCAGGTGTTCCTCTGCAACGGCGTGTTCCTGGATGGCGACGGCACCCAGCAGCAGATCGAGGCGCAGCTCTGCGCGGCGCTCAACCGCCACGTGATGGGCGACGTCAGCAAGTGGAACGTGCCGTCGGCCTATTACCAGGCATCGCCGTACAACGAGTACGCCCGTTTCTGGCACGACCACAGCGTCAGCGGCCTGGCCTACGGCTTCCCGTTCGACGACGTGAACAACCAGAGCTCGACGATCCAGGCGCCCCCGCCGGGTCCGGAGCACATGGTGCTGGGGATCGGCTTCTGACGGCCGATACCTGATGTAGGCGCGGCATTCGCCGCATGATCCGGGCGCCCGCGGTAGGGGCGCCCGCTCAACTTTTTCGAAGGGTGATCGATGATGAACCGGACCACGGTCCAGGCGAGCGGCGCAGGCCGGCCACGGCTCGCAATCCGCCGCCGCGCGCGCGGCTTCACGCTGCTCGAACTGCTGGTGGTGCTGGTCATCATCGGCATGCTGGCGGCGATCGTCGGGCCGCGCTACTTCGCGCAGCTCGGCAAGTCGCAGGTGACGGTGGCCCGCGCCCAGATCGACGTGCTGACCAAGGCGATCGACAACTACCGGATCGACGTCGGCCGCTTCCCGACCGCCGAGGAAGGGCTGCAGTCGCTGGTGGTCAAGCCCGCCAGCGCCGACAAGTGGAACGGCCCCTACCTGAAGAAGGAAGTGCCGCTCGATCCCTGGGGCCATCCCTACGTCTACCAGGTGCCCGGCACCAAGGGCGACTACGCGGTGATCTCCTACGGCCGCGACGGGCAACCGGGCGGCGCCGGCGAGGACGCCGACATCAGCAGCGAATGACGCCATGCCCGGGTCCGCGCGAGCGGACCCGGCATCGCCTTGCGCCTGTACCCGCCCCGGGCGGGCGGCGGACGCAAGGCCATGCAGCGAGCGGCAACGGCAAGCAGCAACAGGCAGCAGCGGGAACCCAGCACCATGCAATTTGAAGTCAGAGCGTTTTCGCCGGAAAACCGGATCATCGCCCTCGTCGTCGACGCCCAGGACGAGGCCGGCGCGCGCGCCCACGTCGAGGCGCGCGGGCTACATGTCACGCGCGTGGCGCCGGCGCGCGCGCTGGGCCGCCCGGCGGGCGGGCGCGGGCGGATCTCGCTGGTGCTGTTCAGCCAGGAACTGCTGGCCCTGCTCAAGGCCGGCCTGTCGATCGTCGAGGGCCTCGAGGCCCTGCTCGAACGCGAGGGCGGCGCGCGGCTGCGCGGCGTGCTGGAGCGGATCCTGGCCGGGCTGCGCGAGGGCAAGCGCTTCTCCAGCCTGCTCGGCGAGCAGCCCGACGTGTTCCCGCCGCTCTACGTCGGCATCGTGCGCGCGGCCGAGGGCACCAGCGACCTGCCGCGCGCGCTGCAGCGCTACGTCGACTACCAGGAGCGCATCGACACGGTGCGCAACAAGCTGGTCAGCTCGGCGATCTATCCGTCGATCCTGCTGGTGGTGGGCGGCGGCGTGTCGACCTTCCTGATCACCTACGTGGTGCCGCGCTTCGCGACCATCTACGAAGGCACCGGCCGCGCCCTGCCGTGGATGTCGCAGATGCTGCTCGACTGGGGCAAGTTCGCCAGCGCGCACGGCCTGCCGCTGGTGCTGGCCGCGCTCGCCGGCGTGGCCGCGATCTTCCTCGGGGTGCGCGCCACCATCGCGCGCGTCGGCCTGGTCAGCCTGCTCTCGCGCGTGCCGCTGCTCGGGCCGCACCTGCGCATCTACCAGCTCTCGCGCCTGTACCTGACGCTGGGCATGCTGCTCGAGGGCGGCATCCCGATCGTGGCGGCGATGGAGACCGCCTGCGGCACGGTCTCGCCGTCGATGCGCGACGCGCTGCTGCTGGCGCGCTCGGCCGTGCAGTCGGGCGAGCCCCTGTCGGGCGCGTTCCAGGCCCGCCAACTGACCACCCCGATCTCGCTGCGCATGCTGCGGGTGGGCGAGCGCTCGGGCGAACTCGGCGCCATGCTCACGCAATCGGCCGCCTTCTACGACGGCGAGATCAGCCGCTGGATCGACCGCTTCACGCGCATGTTCGAGCCGCTGCTGATGTCGGCGATCGGCGTGGTGGTGGGCACCATCGTCGTGTTGCTCTACATGCCCATCTTCGATCTCGCGGGGAGCCTGTCGTGATGCATCTCGAAACCGCGCCGGGCGAGGCGCTCCCTCTCGACGCCATGCCCTTCGACGCCGAACTGCTGGCACGCGCCCGCGCGAGCGCGGCCGCCACCCAGCGCCACCTGGTCGAGGAGCTGCAGGCGCTGACCGGCGTCGAACCCATCGAGCTGCTGCGCGCGCTGGCGCGCCAGACGGCGATGCCGGTGCTGGAGACGGCCGGCATGCTGGCGCTCGAGCCGGTGTTCGAGCGCGTGCCGCTGTCGCGCGCCATGCAGCGCCGCTGCGCGCTGCTGCGCGAACCCGGCGGCGCGCTGGTGGGGGTGGTCACCAGCCCCTTCGACCTGGACCTGCAGACCTGGCTCGGCGCCCAGGCCGGCGCCGCCGTCGAGATGCGGCTCGCGCTGCCGGGCGACCTCGCCGCCTATCACACGCGCATGGAGGAATCGGCGCGCGCGGTCGACAGCCTGGTGAGCACCGGCGACGGCCTGCAGGCCGACGGCCGCGCCACCCAGGTGCTGTCGTTCCAGAGCGTCAACGAGGCGGCCAGCCCGGCGGTGAAGCTGGTCAACTCCACGCTCTACGACGCGCTCAAGGCCGGCGCCTCCGACATCCACCTGGAGAGCACCGCCACCGGCCTGGCGCTGAAGTACCGCGTGGACGGCGTGCTCGACGCGGCCGCCACCCTGCACGGCGTGGAAACCGCCGAGCAGGTGATCTCGCGCCTGAAGGTGCTGGCCGAGCTCGATATCGCCGAGCGCCGCGTGCCGCAGGACGGCAGCTTCCGCGTCGCCGCGGGCGGGCGCGACATCGACCTGCGGGTGTCGATCATGCCGAGCATCCACGGCGAGGACGCGGTGATCCGGATCCTCGACAAGCGCGCCATGATCGAGGCCTATGGCTCGCTCACGCTGGAGGCGCTCGGCTACGACGCCGATTCGCTGGTGGCGCTGCGCGCGCTGGCCGAGGAGCCCTACGGCATGCTGCTGGTGACCGGGCCGACCGGCTCGGGCAAGACCACCACGCTGTATGCCGCGCTCACCGAGATCCACAACGGCCGCGACAAGATCATCACCATCGAGGACCCGGTCGAGTACCAGTTGCCCGGCATCCTGCAGATTCCCGTCAACGAGAAGAAGGGGCTGACCTTCGCGCGCGGGCTGCGCTCGATCCTGCGCCACGACCCGGACAAGATCATGGTGGGCGAGATCCGCGATCGCGAGACCGCCGAGATCGCCGTGCAGTCGGCGCTCACGGGCCACCTGGTGCTGACCACGGTGCACGCCAACAACGTGTTCGACGTGTTCGGCCGCTTCGGCCACATGGGCATCGATCCCTATGCCTTCGTTTCGGCGCTCAACGGGATCTGGGCGCAGCGGCTGCTGCGCGTGAACTGCCCGCGGTGCGCCGCGCCCTACCAGCCGAGCGACGCCGAGCTGGCGCGGCTCGGCCTGTCGCGCGAGGCCACCGCCGGCTACGACTTCCGCCAGGGCACCGGCTGCGGCGACTGCCGCGGCACCGGCTATCGCGGCCGGCGCGCGATCGCCGAGATCCTGATCCTCGACGACGAGATTCGCGACCTGGTGGTGGAGAAGCAGCCGATCCGCGTGATCAAGGAAGCCGCGCGCCGCAACGGCACGCGGCAGTTGCGCGAGGTCGCGCTGGGCCTGGTGAAGCGCGGCGAGACCACGCTGGCCGAAGTGAAGCGGGTGACCCTCAATGCTTGAACGCTGGATGAAGCGGCTCGCGCCGCGTGGACACTGCCGGCTCGCGCTGTCGCGCACCACGGTGACGGTGCGGCGCGTGGGCGCCTCGCGCAAGGTGCCGGCGCTGTTCGTCGAACGGCCGCTGCCGGAGGCGGGCACGCCCGAGGTGCTGGCGGCCGCCATCGGCGCCGCGCTGGAGGAATCGGGCGGCCACGGCCTGCCCGTGCACGCGAGCTTTGCCGACGAGCTGGCGCGCTACTTCATCGTTACCCCGGCCGACCCGAACAACTGCTTCATCGACATCCAGGCCGGCGCCGGCGGCACCGAGGCCTGCGACTGGGCCTCGATGCTGCTGCGCCAGTACCTACGCTACTGCGAGCGCAAGGGCTTCAAGACC
>NZ_VWWC01000088.1:0-29866 GCF_011753175.1 Burkholderia sp. Cy-637
TGAGACTGCCGGCAGGTCCCGAGCGTCGGCCGGCAGGCCGCCCACCGAACCGGCGGCCACCGCGCGCGGCGCCGCGCCGGCGGCCGAGGCCGAGACGGCCGACATCGCCGCCTCGATGATCGACGCCGTGCGGCGTCGCACTTCCAGCGCGTCAGTCGACATAGCTGATCCCCAGCGTCACGGCCCAGGGCTGCGAATAGTCGTGGCCCTTGCCGTAGCCGAAGGCGCCCCAGGCACGCACGTGGCGCGTCAGCGAGGCACCCACGCCGAGATCGGCGCTGACCCAGGTCTTCGGCAAGGCCACGCCGAGCGCGCTGCCGCCGATCGTGTCGGACAGGCCCGAATTGAAGATGTGCATCGCCTCGACGCCCACGTAGGGGTCGAGCTTCAGGTCGCCCACCGCGAACGAGGTGCCCACGCGCGCGCCCGCGCCGCCCAGCACCAGCGACTTCGAGGCCAGCATCACCGGCGTGCCGAGCGAGGTCTGGTAGTTCACGGCGCCGTCGTGCTGATAGGTCAGCTCGACGCGCGGCTCGGCCCACCAGCGCCCGCCGAACTGCCAGCGCTTGCCGGCGTCGAGCGACAGCGAGTAGCCCGATTGCGCGTAGTCGCCCGAAGCCTGGTTGCCGGCCGTGGTGACGCCCAGCGACTGCTTGAAGCCGAGGTAGCGCACCACCGTGTCGGCGAACAGCCCCGAGGGCGTGACGAAGCCGGCGTAGGCGCCGATGTTCCAGGGACGCGCGCTGCCGTTGCCGAGCCCGTCGAAGGTTTCGTTGGCCTGCGCGTAGCCGCCGGTGGCGCCCACGTGCAGCGTGCCGGCGGTGGTGGCGACGGCCCAGTCGCGGCCGATCTGCGCGCCGTACAGCGTCAGCTCGGTCGAGGTGCCGCCGGGGCTGGTCTTGAGGCGCTGGTCGTAGGCGCGTACCCAGAGCTGGCCGCCGCCCTGCCCGCCGTCGGCGCGCAGGTCGCCGAGGTAGGAGAAGGCCGTCTCGAGCTGCTGGATCCACAGCATCGGCGCGGTCGCGGCGGCGGCCTGCGCCACCGAGGCCACGTCGCTGGTCTGGCCGGTATTGGCGAGGAAGTAGTTGCCGTTGTCGTCCTGCAGCGCGAACTTGTAGGCGCCCACGTCGATGCCGCTCGCGCCCGCCAGCGAGAAGGTGGCGCCGGTGCCGCTCGCCTGCACCAGCTCGACCCGCGCGTTCGCGGCGGCCGGCACCGTGCTCGAATCGTGCACCGACAGCGTGTAGGCGCCGGTGCCCTGCGCGACCACCAGCTTGTCGGATTGCCCCGCGCCCACGTTGGTGCTCAGCACGAACTGGCCGCTGCCCGAGAGCTGGTTGACGGTCAGCGTCTTGAAGCCGCCGCCCTTGGGCGCGGCGAGCTGCACCGAGCCGCCCTGCATGGCGAGGCTGTCGATCGTCAGCGCGGCCTTGCCGGTCAGCAGGTCGGCCGCGTTCTCCTCCACCGTGAGGGTGCCGGCCAGCGTGACGCCGCCCAGCGTCTGCGCGGCCACCGGGCCGGCCGCGGTGGTGCCGCCGACATCCACCGTCAGGTTGCCGCCCGCCGCCACCGTGCTCTGCGCGGCCGAGCCGCCGAGCAGCACGGTCTGGTTGCCGCCCGCGTTGACCTGGGTGCCGCTCGCCAGGCCCCCGCTCGACACCAGCTGGATGCCGCCGTTGACCACCGTGCCGGTGGTCGCGCCGCCGGTGAACACCACCTGCGAGCCGGCGCTGATCACCGTGCCCGTGGTCGCGCCGCCGGCCGAGACGTATTGCTTGCCGCCCGCCACCAGGCTGTTGGTGGCCGAGCCGCCCGAGTAGACGCGCATCAGGCCGCCCGAGCTGACCACCGAGGCATCGGCCAGGCCGCCGCGCGACACGCCGAAGCTGCCGCCCGACACCACCAGCGTGCCGGACGCCGAGCCGCCCGCCGACACGTACTGCGTGCCGCCCGAGGACACCACGGTGTTGATCGTCGAGCCGGCCGAGAACACCGTCTGCAGGCCGTCGTTGCCGATCACGGTGCCGCTGGCCAGGCCGCCGCGCGAGATGATCTGGCGGCCGCCCGAAAGCAGCGTGCCGTTGGCCGCGCCGCCCGAGGAGACGGTCTGGGTGCCGCCCGAGGACACCGTGGTGGACGCGGCGGTGCCGCGCACGGTCTGCTGGCCGCCGTTGTTGATGGTGGTGCCGCTCACGGTCTGGCCGGCCGAGATGGTCGAGACGCAGGCCGCGCCGCCCGGCAGGGCCTGGTTGTTGCAGGCCTGCGCGTGCACCGCCGGCGCGATCGCCGGCAGCGCCAGCGCGACCAGCGCCGCCGGCACGCGGCGCTTGACCGTCGCGCCGGGCATGGCGAGCCGGTCGGCCGGGGCATTCGGGTGAGGCATGTTCATACGGTCTCCTGATTATTGTCGATGGTTCCCGGACGCCGTCCGGCCTGCTGCTTTTCAGTCTTCCTTCCACTGCCGTCCCGCGACGGCGCCGCTCGTGCGGCGCGCGCGCCTCAGGCGGATTTGCCGAACAGCGCGGCGATCCCGGCCGGCGAGCCGAACACGGCATCGGCATCGTGGCCGGCGCCGGGGATCGTATGCGTCTCGTGGGTGCACGAGGCCGCGCCGCGCGAGGCGATGTAGCGCGCATAGGCCAGCCCGCGTTCGAGCCGGTGAGCGCCTTGCGCCATCGCCGCGCAGGAACGGTCCAGCGCCGGATGCCGAGGATCGCAATCGCGATCGCCGAGCAGCGTGATCACGTCGCGCTTCAGGTAGGCATGCTCGAAGGCACCGGGCTCGCGCGCGGCCGGCTGCTCGCTGGCATAGGCCGGCAGCGCGTCGAGGCCGTATTTCCAGTCGTTGAAGCCGGCGCAGGCGGCCGCGTCGAAGGGCGAGAAACCGCCATCCGCATCGGGGCGCCGCGTATCGAAATAGACGTAGGACGAGGGATTCGCGATCACGTAGCGCAAGGCGATGCCGCGCCGCGTGAGCGCCGCCTCGCCGCGCGCCAGCACGGCATAACGCTGCGCGACCTGGCCGCCGCCCGAGTGTCCCGCCACCACCACGGTGCGCAGCGAGGGGAACGCGTCGGCATCGGCCAGCGCGGCCAGCAGCGCGTCCAGCACGTCGAACGAGCTGACCGGCGCCGGCGCCAGCGCCTCGCCGCCGCCCATCCAGCCGGTCCAGTCCCAGCACAGCGTCTCGGCCGGCAGGCGATGCGCCTCGACGTCGGCCTGGGCCAGGAACTGCGGCACCAGCAGCACGGTGTCGTTGGAATTGCGGCCGGCGGCGGCACGCGCGCGATGGGCGAACTTGAAGTAGGCATCGGCGTTGCGCAGCCGGCCGTGCAGCAGGATCACCGCGGTGTTGACGCCGGGCTGCGACGCGTTCCACTCGCCGGTGGCGAACAGCGGAACCACGCCGGTGCCTGCCGGCGCCGTGACGGTCAGGTGTTGCGGGGCGACGACGTCGACGGGCCGTTCGTTCGGCGCGCGTTCGTCATGCGCATGTTCAGGCACGGTGCTCAAGCGGGGGTCCTCGTGGTGGCCGGCGTATCGGCGCCGAGCTCGGGATGTCCGCGGCGGGACAGCCCGACCAGCGCCAGCGACACGAAGCCGGCAAAGATCAGATAGAACGCGGGGGTCAGGCTGCTGCCCGAGAGCGAGGTCAGCCAGGTGATCGTGAACGGCGCCAGGCCGCCGAACAGCGTGACGGCGATGTTGTACGACAGCGCCACGCCCGAGGAGCGGCTGCGCACCGGGAACAGCGTGGCGAGCATGCCCGGGTGGGCGCCCGACATCGCCGCCAGGAACACCGTCGAGATGATCTGCGCGGTGAACAGGCGCGAGGCCGAAGGCTCCGACACCACGTAGGCGAACAGCGGATAGGCGCACAGCATCCACAGGATCGTGATCGGGTAGAACAGCTTGTACGGCCCGTAGCGATCGGCCAGGCGCCCCGACAACGGGAACAGGAACAGGTTCAGCACGCCCGAGAAGAACGCGCCGCGCAGCGCGACCTCCAGCGGCAGGTGCAGCTGGCGCTCGACATAGACGGCGATATAGGAATGCCAGACGTAGTTGGTGGCCGCGCCCACCGCGATCACGCCCATCGCGCAGAGCGCGGCGCGGCCGTTGTCGCGGAAGAAATCGCGCAGCGGCACCTTGGGACGCGCGCCGGCGTTCTCCTTGCGCAACTGCTGGAATTCCGGCGACTCGGCCACCTTGTGGCGGATGTAGAAGCCCAGCGGGCCGGCCAGCGCGCCGCACAGGAACGGCAGGCGCCAGCCCCAGGCCACCAGCGACTCGTGCGAGAGCTGGGTGGTGAGCAGGTAGCCGGTGCCCGAGGACAGCAGCAGCGCGAACGACTGCGCCGTCATGTTGAAGCTGCCGTAGAACATCTTGCGTCCCGGCGGCGCGTATTCCACCAGCATCGCCGAGGCGGTGGCGAACTGGCCGCCCACCGACAACCCCTGCAGCACGCGCGCGAGGATCACCAGCGCGGGCGCGGCGTAGCCGATCTGCGCGTAGCCGGGCGTGAGGCCCATCAGCAGCGTGCTGAGCGCCATCGAGATGATCAGCAGCGACATCGCGCGGCTGCGGCCGGCGCGGTCGGCGTAGATGCCGAGCAGGATCCCGCCGATCGGCCGCACGAAGAAGCCGATCGCGAAGGTGGCCAGCGTCAGCAGCAGCGAGACCAGCGCATTGCCGGCCGGGAAGAACACCTGGGCGATGATCTTCGAGAAGTAGCCGTAGATCAGGAAGTCGAACCATTCGAGGCCGTTGCCGAGCACCGAGGCGAAGATCGCGCGGCGCACCATCGACGGCGACAGGCGCGCGGCCGGCTCGTGCTGCGAGCCCTGGCCGAGCGGCTCGGCGGAGGATTGGGAAACCTGGTTCATGCGGCTCATGATCCACACCCCGGCGTGTCGTACATGGTCGCCAGCGCGCAGGCGGAGGTCAGCATGCGCGCACCGTTGTGGCCGACGCCCGGCACGACGTGCAGGCTCTGGTTCAGCCCCTGCGGATGGCGGCCCTGCAGGTAGTGGAAATAGGCTTCGGCACGTGCCACGCGCTGCGGGCCCTGGGCTTCGGCCGGGCAACTCTGGTCGAGCGCCTTCTGCTGCGGATCGTCGTCCTTGCCGCCCACCAGGTAGGTCACGCGGCGCGCGACGTAGGCGGCCTCGAGCTGGGCCGGCGTGCGATCGGCCAGATACGGCGGGCGATGCGCCATGCCGTACTTCCAGTCGTCGTAGCCGGGGCAGGCGGCCGCGTCGAAGGCGGCCGGCTTGCCGTCGGCGCCGGGGCGCTCGGCATCGAAATAGGCATAGGAGGACGGGCTCGACACCACGTAGCGCAGGGCGATGCCCTCGCGCGCCAGCGCGCCGGTCTCGCGCGCGGCCACCGCGTAGCGCTGCACCACCTGGCCGCCGCCCGAATGGCCGGCGAACACCACCGTCTTCAGGTTCGGGAAACGCTTGCGATCGGCCAGGCGCTCGACGATCGTGTCGAGCACCGTGTAGGAGCTCACCGCCGCCGGCGCGAGCGCGTCCTCGCCGGCCATCCAGCCGTTCGCGTCCCAGCGCAGCAGGTCGGCGGGCTGGTCGGTGCGGCCGGCCAGGTCGAGCGTGGCCAGGAACTGCGGCGCGATCAGCAGCGTGCCGGCAACCTCGGCGCCCTTCTCCGCGGCCGCGTCGCGCCCCTTCTCCGCGCTCTCGAAATAGCGATCGGCATTGCGCAGCTTGCCGTGGATCACGATCACCGCGCGCGTCACGTCGGGCAACGGCTGGTTCCAGTCGCGCGACAGGTAGAGCGGGAACTCGGCGGCGCCGGCCGGCGTGTCGAGGCGCAGCCGCGTGCCGGAGATCACCGACACTGGGCGCAGGTGCGCGTTGTAGACATGCGGCGCGGCGGCGCCCGAGGCCTCGGCGGCCCGGGCACCCGGCCCGCCGGCGAGCGCCAGCGCCGCGAAGGCGGCGGCGCAGGCGACTCGCAGGGCGCGAGGGGTGATCGCTTGGACTTGCATCAATACGACTCCTGGGGGCTGCCGCGCGGCGCGCGGCCCGGGCCCGACATCATGATTCATCAAAACCGGTGGAACATGCCGAGCGTGACGCCGGTCTGGTTCGGACCGAAGGCCGTGGCGTCGGTGGTGCCGACCGGCGTGTACGTGCCGTTGTTGCCGCGCGTGGCCTGCGCATAGGCCACCGTCGCGTACAGCGAGGTGCGCTTGGACAGCGCGTATTGCGTGCTCAGCACCCCCATCCAGGTATTCGAGTTGCCCGGCGTCTTGTCCTGGTCGTAGTAATAGGCGGCCGTCACCTTCAGGTTGCGCATCACCGGGTAGCGCACGCCCGCGAACCACAGCGCCTGCGCCGACGAGGCCGTCTTGGTGCTGGCCGGGTTGGTCAGGAAGTGCTCGTAGCCGGCCATCAGCTGGCCGCGGCCGATGTCCTGGCGGAACGACAGGCTCAGGTTGCGCGACTTGGTGAAGTTGCCGCTGGTATTGACCGCGCCGTTGCGGTAATCGTAGGCAACCGCGGCGCCGAAGGTGCCGCCGTCGTAGTCGAGGCCGCCGCCATAGGCCGCGCTGCTCTGGAACGAGGCCGCATCGCCGCCGAAGCTGTAGCCTGCGATCGCAGTGACGCCCGCGAAACGGCCGACGTACTTGACCATGTTGCTGTTGCGCGCGCGGAACGAGAAGTCGTTCGACGAGCCGGTGGTCGGGAACCAGGTGTACTGCGGCGAGAACGACATCGGGTCGTAGCGCAGCAGGATGTCGTACATCGGGGTGTATTGCAGGCCGAACGACAGCGAGCCGAAGGTGCGGTTCGACAGGCCGACCGCCGAGGTGCGGTTGAACAGCGTGCCGGCCGTGGCCTGGGTACCGTCGTTGGTGTTGAAGCCGGATTCGAGCACGAACCACGCGGCATTGCCGCCGCCGAGGTCTTCCGTGCCGCGCACGCCGAAGCGCGAATTGTGGATCCCGCCTGAATTCATCTGCACCAGCGAGCCGCTGCCGCCCTTGGCCGCGTGGCTCAGGTATTCGACGTTCGCGTCGATCACGCCATACAGCATGACCGAGCTGCCGCCGCCTCCACCGCCGCCCGTCGCGAGCTGCAAGGCCTCGTCGACTTCGTCCTGCTGCGCGTAAGCGGACGCGCATCCGACAAGCAGCATGGCCGCTGCGGCGTGGTGCTTCTTCATAACGGGTCTCCTGGACGTTGTTGTGCCGTCGTGGCGGCTGCCCCGGTCGCCCGGAAAGCCCCGCCGTATATGGGTTCGACGTGTCAGGCGCAATCCTAGGGAGTCCCGAACCAGATGTAAAATATCGATTTCCTTGTAGTCCCATATATGTAGAATATGGGTCGATCGTCCCGCCCCGCCGGAGCCCCCTGCATGGAATTGCGTCACCTGCGGTACTTCCTCGCCGTTGCCGAGGAAGGCCAGTTCACTCGCGCCGCCGAACGGCTCGCCATGCAGCAGCCGCCGCTGTCGCAGCAGATTCGCCTGCTCGAGGAGGAGATCGGTTTCGACCTGTTCGTACGGCAGCCGCGCGGCGTGGAACTGACGCCGGCCGGGCGCGCCTTCGCGCAGAACGCGGAGCTGGTGCTGGAAACCCTGCAGCAAGGTGTTGCACACGCGCGACGGATCGCGCGCGGCGAGCTGGGCACCATCGCGGTGGGCCTGACCAGCTCGGCCGGTTTCCACCCGATGACGACCGACGCGATTCGCGGCTTTCGCGCCGCGCACCCCGGCATCGAGATCACCCTGGCCGAGCTGAACGCCGCCGAGCTGACCGAGCGGCTCGCCAACGGGCAGCTACAGGTGGCCTTCCTGCGCAAGCCGGTGGACACCCTGCCCGGCATCGCCTTCGAGCCGTTGCTCGACGAGCCGATGGTGGCGGTGCTGCCGGTCGGGCACCGGCTGCTGGCGGCGATGGCCGAAGGCGACCCGCCGCCGACGATCTCGCTGAAGGCGCTGGAGCACGAGGAATTCATCCTGGTTCGGCGGCCCGGCGCGCCGGGGATGTATGCCGATTTCCTCGCCGCCTGCCGGCGCCAGGGTTTCGTGCCGCACGTCGCGCGCGAGGTGCCGCGCATGCTGACCGGCATCCACATGGTGGCGGCCGGGCTGGGCGTGACGCTGGTGCCGGCCTCGATGCGCCGCTACGACCATCGCAGCGCGGTGTTCTGCCCGTTGGCCAACGACGCCGGCTTTTCCGCGCCGCTGCATCTCGCGCATCCGGCCGAGATGGGCGATCCGGCGGCGGCGCGCTTCGTCGAGTTCGTGTTGCGGCAGAAGGCGATGGCCGACGATGACGCGAATCGGCGCGGCAAGGGCGGCGCCGACTCGGGCCAGGCCTGAATCCTCGCCGGCATCGGCCAGCCGCGCCGCCGCGGTTCGGCGGCGTGGCCTGCACTGGCGGGGCTCAGGAATGTTCGGCCCGGAAATGCTCGTCGTCGTTATATCGGCCCTGGAACAGCAGACGGTCCTCGCTGCCATCGGGTTTCAGGGAGTGGAGCTTGACTTCGGTGCGGATATTCTTGCCGACCGATTCGAAACGAATGTGAATCGGCTCCAGCCCGATAAACTTCGTGGTCGATTTTCCGTCCTCGTAGCTGAGCTTGTATCCCGCCGAATACTTGGTCATGTCCCCTTTCTGGAACATCACGCAAGTGGAGGTCGATCCGTGGAAAACGACAAAACCGTGAACCGGCAGCGCCTCCGCCAGGCCATCGAATACCGTTATTTTCTTGTCGGCATCGTTGTGGCCATACACGATCACCTGCACGTTCTCGTCCACCTTCAAGGGAAGTTCGACGGCATTGCTTTCGGGGATGATTTTGATACCGCCATATTCCTTGCCCGAAACCTCGGCCGAATAATTGGCATAGCGCCCGATGTTGCCGCCCTCGAAAATCACCCGCGTCAGCGACTCGGCATTGTCGACGCGCCCGCCGAACGGACGTACCACTTCCCCTCCCAGGAACAGCGTCTTGCTCGCTTCGGTCCCGTTGGCGCCGTACACGCCGATCCGGCTGTTGTAGGCGACATCCACGTCGGCGGGCACCAGCACGATGAGTTCCTTGTCGATCCGCTCGGGATTCTGGTACGTATTACCTTCCACCACGATATCGTAATGCTCGTAGCAGGCGAATGAGCCCGCGATGAATTTCACGCCCTTGCGCTGCCGGCCGTCGACGGTGTGATCCGTGATATACCCGCCGCTCGGCGGTTGAACATGGGAATCGTTGCTCATGGTTTCTCTCCGGTAATTTAATATTGGCGCCTCTGCATTCGACATCGCCAACCATCGGCAATATCAACGCGCGGCAATGGAAAGATAAGACATTAAGTTTTCGATTCAATGCGAGGCACAGATATTCAATCATATTCAACACTGTTGCGAACGGACGCAGCCCTTTCATTTAAATATTAAATATTGAAAATAATCGGGCCACCCGGCATCGGCGTTCCCTGCTGTCAGGATCTGACAGCGCGGCCGACTAGACTGGGCGCCCTTTCCTGTCAGGAGCCCGCAATGAAGTTCGCATCGATTCGTGTCGCAACCCGGAATCTCGAAGGCCTGATCGCGTTCTACCAGCAGCTTTCCGGCCTCGAGGCCACCCGCCTCGCCGATGGCTTCGCCGAGATACGCTTCGAGGGAGCCACGCTGGCGCTCTCGGCCGAGCAGTTGATCGAGCGCTTCAATGCCGGCGCTGCCGTCGCGGCGTCGAATCGGTCGGCGATCCTGGAGTTCGAGGTGGACGACGTCGACGCCGTGTTCGACCGCATGAAGGCGGCGCAGGCGGAGCTCGTGATGCCGACCACCGTGATGCCCTGGGGCAACCGCTCCCTGCTGCTGCGCGACCCCGACGGCAATCTCGTGAACGTGTTTTCACGGCCGGCACGGCAGGCCGACTGAGCGGCGACGCCCGGGAGCCCTATCGCATCGACAGCCATTTGCAAACCGATGAAGGCGATTCGATGGCCACGGCGGCGGCCGTTCGACATGCCGATCGGGATCGTCGAGAATCGATGCGACGCCAACCCTCCCGGAAACCTCCATGCCCGCCTCCGAACCGGAAGCCCTGCCGCCTCACGCCGCCGCCCCTCACGCGCTCGAAGTCGTGCGCCGACTGCTCGACGAGCGTTATAGCTGTCGCGCATTCCGGCCGGAGCCGGTTCCCCGCGCGATCATCGAGACCATCCTCGCCGCGGCGCAGCGCACCGCTTCCTGGTGCAACAGCCAGTCGTGGCAGGTCACGATCACCACCGGCGCGGGAACCGAGCGGCTCAAGCGCGTGTTGTACGAGCACGCGTCGAGCGGCGCGCCGCCGGAACCCGACTTCGTGTTCCCGCGCGAATACCGCGGCGTCTACCTGGATCGCCGGCGCGAGAGCGGCTTCCAGCTCTACGGCGCGCTGGGCATCGAGCGCGGCGACAAGCCCGCCTATCTGCGGCAGACGCTGGAGAATTTTCGATTGTTCGGCGCCCCGCATGTCGCCGTGATCACCACCGACGAGGCGCTCGGCGTCTATGGCGCGGTGGATTGCGGCTGCTACGTCAGCAACTTCATCCTGGCCGCGCAGGCCTGCGGCGTGGCCAGCATTCCCCAGGCCGCGCTGTCCTCGTATGCGAAGCGGGTCCGCCAGGAACTGGGCCTGGGCGAGGAACGGCGAATGGTGTGCGCCATCTCCTTCGGCTACGCCGACGAAACGCATCCGGCCAACTCGTATCGCACCACGCGCGCGCCGCTCGAGGACGCGGTCAACTGGGTCGGCGAATAGACAGGACGCCGCCCTGGAATAAGCGGCCCTCGCGGCCCTAGCGCGCGGAAAACGCCTCGAACGCCTGTTCGAGCGCGCGATGCGCGTCCTCGTCGACGATCGCATCGTGCGCCATGATCACGCGCGTGAACGGCAAGGCGAGGATTCGCTCCGCGCTCGCGCGCGCCGCCCGGCGATCCTTGACCACCATGCGAACCGTTCGCGGCACGGCCAGGCGCTTGCGCACGCCCGTCATCGAGGCGAAGGCCCTGGCCGCGAATCTCAGCTCGCCGCGCCACCACTGGCACAGGTCGGTCACGATCAGCGTGCGCGAGGCCTTGTGGAACCAGACCGTTTCGTTGCCGAACGGAATGCCCTCGAAGAAGACCTGATCGAAATCGGCCGCCCAGGCCGGCTCCACCTCGCGCGTCAATTCACGCAGGCCACGCAGGTCCGGACGCTTGGCGGCCAGGCCCGGCGCGCCGAACAGCATCGCTTCGGGAAACGCCTCCAGGCAGGCACCCGCGAACAGGTGATGCGCCTTGTTGGGCGCCACGATATAGCGCACCGTCCCGAGCGTGTCGAGTTGAGCCCGCACCTGCGCCGACATCGGCACCGGGGAATGCAGCCACAGCGACGAATCGCGGAGTCGCACCACCGTCATGCGCGAGGAGATGGGCAGGCCGGCCGCCACGAAGGCATGCTGGAGATGCCAGATATCGTCGGTTATCGGTTTGAGCATGATGATCGGGGAGATTCGGTACCGGCGGGCGCGCCGGGCAGTCGTGTCGATGAAGCCGCCGGATGCGGGGCGACGGGCCGTGTCGCGTCGCCTTCGACCGCATTCAAGGGTCGTCAGCCGCGCTCGCGCGCGAAATCGACGTCGCGGCTCTCGATCACGCCGCCCGCGCGGCCCGGCGCCTTCTGATTGGCCCAGTAGAGATTGGTATGCCGGATCACCGCGTCCGGAGGCGGCGCGCCCCACTGCGCGAGGTCTTCCGTGGTGTGCGCGTCGCCCACCAGCATCGCGTCGTAACCGCGGACCAGCGCGCCATGCAGGGTCGAGCGGATGCACATGTCGGTCTGCGCCCCCACCACCATCAGCCGGCCGACGCCCAGCCGCGACAGCACCGCTTCGAGCTCGGTGTCCTCGAAGGCGTCGCGATAGCCTTTCTCGACAATCGCCTCCCCGGGAGCCGGCGCCAGCTCGGGGACGATCCGCCAGGCCTCGCTGCCGGCCTCCAGATCGGCATCGGCATGACGGACCCAGACCACCGGGATACCGGCGGCGCGCGCCTGCCGGATCAAGCCGTCGACGACGACGAGCACCTCGTCGCGCCGATGCGCCTGGGCGACCACGCCGTTTTGCAGATCGATGACGACGAGCGCGAGATTGGGACGATTGGCGAGGGTGGTCATGGGCGGAGGCGGTTCGCGAGGGGAAAGCTATGGTAGCCGGTTCAGGGCCGCGTCATGCCTCGGCATCGTCGAGCAGGCGATACGTGCCGCCGGAGCGCTCGATTCGCGCGAAACCGGCTTCCCCCAGGTGCATGCCGGCGATCAGGAGTCGTTCCGAGCTGACCATGTCCAGCAGCCGCGACCGCGTATTCGCCGCCATGCACGGGTCCTGGTCGAATGCAATCGACACGTCCGGCCGTTCGATCTGGATATGAGGGAAATGAACGATATCCCCCCAGACCAGCACGCCGCCGTCATGGGATTCGAGAAGATAGCCGGTGTGCCCGTCAGTATGTCCCGGCAGGGGCATCGCGCGAATCCCGGGCAGCACGTTTGCCGAGTCGAAAGCCCGGAGCCGGTCCTGGTAGGCCGTGAAGGCTTGGCGCGCAATCAGGAAGTTGGAACGCGCCCGCTCGCTGGCAAGGCTCAGCTTGCCGTCGTCCCGCCAGAATTCGAGTTCGCGTCGATGCACCACCAGTTCCGCATTGGGAAAGCTCGCTTGCCCGGTGGTATTCACGAGGCCGCCCACATGGTCGGGATGGGCATGCGTGAGCAGGATGGTGTCGATCGAGGACGGATCGATGCCGGCCAGCAACAGATTGGACCGCAGGCGCCCGCCCCACTGCCGGATGCCGCCGGCCCCGGCATCGACCAGAATCGTGCGGCCCGCCGTGCGTATCAGGTAGCAGTTGATATGCACGGCATCGAGGTCTTGCTGTCCCGCCCGGCCCTGCATCGTGGCGGCCCGCGCCGCGTCGATATTCGAGAGCAGGCCGAGGCTCGCGGTGAGACAACCATCGCTGATCGCGGTGATCGTGAAATCGCCGGCCTGCCGGCTCGGAAGAATGGGTGTGCTCATCAGGCTTCTCCTGCCAAGGCTAGTTCCGGGCATAGATATTCGACGCGGCATAGGCGAAGCAGCGAATACGCGCGAGCAGTCCGGTATGGCGGACGATGGCGCCCTCCAGTTCGTCCAGGAACCGGTTCATGACCGCGGGCGGGCGAAACGGCTCGTGGCGATACCGGAGCTCGGCGAACACGGGATGCCCGTGCCCGAGCCGAACCGCGAGATAGACGATATGAACGTTCCGCAGTTCGGCTTCGAGCACCTTCGTGCAGAGTTCGATGCAGTCGAGGGAAAGCGCGGCGAGGCACTCGGCCGGCGGCATCGTCTCGGCCTGGATATGGAAGCTCAAATTCGGCATCGCGGGGCTCCTCGTCAGGGTCTATTCGTTCATTTCGGCAGCCAAGCCAGGAACGCGCCGGAGCTGTTCCGTGATCGGCACATAGGCGTGAACGCCCTCCGGAAGGCCGGACGCCAGCGCAGCCGCGTGCCGCGGCAATACCGCGAGCCAGCGGCGCTCGGGAACCCGATCCAGCGCCACGGCATGCATGGCCGAGGGCACGACGCCCAATCGGATCAGCGGCGTGGGACCGCTTGCGCAAAGCAGCAGGACTTCGTCGGCATCGACGGCCGGCGCCGGACCGGTATCGCCGTGCAGATTGCGATGCCAATCAGTGATGTGCTGCTGCCATCTGGCGAAATTGCCGCCGCCCTTGCGCCGATATTCCTCCCCGCCCAGCACCTCGGGACCCTCGATCGTATGGATGGCCAGGTAGACGGGACATCCCGCGCTGATCGACCTGAAGCGCTGCGAGGTATGAAAACCGCTGACCGAGATGAGCGCGGGAAGTTTTTCAAGACTGTAGAAGTCGTTCCATTCGGCTTCGCTGCCTGGATCGGCAAAGCTGCATTCGACGGTATAGATCATCGGCTCGTCCTTCGTGACGGATGCGCACCCTGGCGCCGACGTGGCGGCTTCAGTGCAGTGATGTCATGCTAAGCCGGCATCTTTGCCGTGAATAACGAGTTAAAGTCACGCTTCAGTGATATTTGCTCAATCTGCTATCGATCACATTCCGCCGGGAGAGCTTTCCATGCGACGCAGGATTCCCAGCAACTCCGCGCTGCTGGCCTTCGAGGCCGCGGCCCGCCACGGCAGCTTCGCCCGCGCGGCCGAGGAACTGGCGCGCACCGAGGGCGCCGTGAGTCGGCAGATCGGCCGATTGGAGGCATTTCTGGGCGTCGCGCTGTTCGAGCGCGTCGGCAACCGGGTGCGGCTCGCGCCCAACGGCCTGAGATATGCGGCGCAGGTTCGCGAGACGCTGGATCGGCTGGAACGCGACAGCCTGTACCTGATGGGACAGCCCGTCGAAGGCGCCAGCATCGATATCGCCGCCATCCCGACCTTCGCCACCCGCTGGCTGATCCCCCGGCTCAAGCATTTCCAGGATCGGCATCCAGGCGTCACGGTGCATATCGCCGAGCGCATGGACCCCTTCCTGCTGGCGGGCAGCGGTTTCGATGCCGCCATCCACTTCGAGCATCCCGCATGGACGGGCATGCACCTCCATGCGCTGCTGGAGGAGGTGCTGGTGCCGGTCTGTAGTCCGGCGCTGCTCGCTCGCGCCGGCGCGGACCGGTCGCTGGATGCCCTGCCGCGTCTGCACCGGCGGCAAAATCCGCACGCCTGGCAGATCTATGCGCAGGAATCCGGCATCGCGCTGGGCAATTCGGCGATCGGCGCGCGCTACGACCTGCATGCCATGCTGATCGAGGCGGCGCTTGCCGGCTTGGGGGTTGCCCTGGTGCCGCGTCTTTATGTCGAGGCCGAACTCGAGCAAGGGCGCCTGATTGCGCCGTGGCCCGACGGCAAGGCGGTCAGCAAGAACTTCTGCCTGGTGCTTCCGGAGCCGATCGAATTGAGCGCGAGGCCGGTGCGGGCGTTCGCCGAATGGATAATCGAGGCCGCACGAGAACCGGCGGATCGAACGCACTCGGGCCTGGATTTCGCAGCCTGATGCGCCAGGCGCCGCTCGTTCAGGGAGCCATCATCGGCGGCTCACCGAACCGGTTGCCACCGCCGCCAGGAAAGCCCGAGAATACGCGCACCATCCCGCGCCCAGCGGATGGCGAACCTGCACGATGCCGGCCCCGCGCCGTCGATCGGCAGCACAAAACCTGGGGACACCAACATGATCACCATCTGGGGACGTGCCAATTCCGTCAACGTCCAGAAACTGCTGTGGATTTGCGACGAGCTGGCGCTGCCCTACCAACGCATCGATGCCGGCCTGCAGTTCGGGCGCAACACCGAGGCCGACTATCTGGCGATGAACCCGACCGGCAAGATCCCGACGCTGGTCGACGGCGATCTCGTGCTGTGGGAATCGAACTCGATCCTGCGCTACCTGGCGATGCAATACGGCGCGTCCAGCCTGCTTTATCCCTCCACGCCGCGCGAGCGCGCCGGCATCGACCGCTGGCTCGACTGGTCGCTGTCGACCCTGCAGCCGGCCGAGCGGCCCGTGTTCTGGGCGATCGTCCGCACGCCTGCCAGCGAGCGCGACGAGGACAAGCTCGCCGCCGATATCGTCAAGGTGGCGACAGTATGGAAGCTGCTCGACGCGCAACTGGACGGGCGCGACTTCGTCGAGGGCGAGTCGTTCACGATCGCGGATATCGTGCTCGGCGCGTTCGCCAAGCGATGGTTCGGCTTGCCGGGTGTGCAACGGCCCCCGATGCCGAACCTCGAGCGCTGGTATGCGTCGCTCGCGACGCGCGCCGGTTTCACCCAATATATCGACCACGACCTGAGCTGAACCCATGCCCCCCGAACAGATCGCGCTGTATGCCTGGAACACGCCGAATGGCCGCAAGATCAGCGTCGCGCTGGAAGAAATGGCCGTGCCCTACGTGGTTCGCCCCGTGAATATCGCGAACCGCGAGCAATTCGCGCCCGAATTCCTCGCGATCAGCCCGAACAACAAGATTCCCGCCATCGTCGATCCGCAGGGCCCGGACGCTCGCCCCATCAGCGTGTTCGAGTCCGGCGCGATCCTGCTCTACCTGGCGGAGAAAACCGGCAAGTTCCTGCCGGCCAGCCTGCGCGACCGGGTACCGGTGATGGAATGGCTGATGTGGCAGATGGGCGGATTCGGCCCGATGCCCGGGCAGGTCCATCACTTCATCGCGCTCGCCTCGGAAGACGAGCGCCGCTACGGCCTGAAGCGCTTCTCGGACGAAACGCGCCGGCTCTACGCGGTGCTCGACGCCAGGCTGGCCGCGCACGAATACGTGGCCGGCGCGCTGTCGATCGCGGACTTCGCCATCCTCGGCTGGGCCTGGCGGCACGAGCGGCACAAGGTCGACCTGGCCGACTACCCGAACGTGCGGCGATGGTACGAGGCGCTGTTCGAGCGCCCCGCGGTGAAACGGGGCTTCGAGGTCGCGCTCGACGCAAGCTGAGCGCGGCGGGCTGCGCGAAACCTGCCGGCCGCGGCCGCGAGCCGGATCGACAGCAAGGAGGCGTCATGACAGTCAAGCGCATGGACAACGTCGGCATCGTGGTGGAAGACCTGGATGCCGCGATCGGCTTCTTCACCGAGCTCGGCCTCGACCTCGAAGGGCGCGCCCCGATCGAGGGCGATTGGGCGGACGGCGTCACCGGCTTGCCCGGCATGCGCGTCGAGATCGCCATGATGCGCACGCCGGATGGCCATGGCCGGCTCGAACTGTCCCGCTTCCTCGCGCCGCCCGTCGCGGCGGACCATCGCGCAGCGCCGGTCAACGCGCTCGGTTACCTGCGCGTGATGTTCACCGTGGAAGATATCGACGATACGCTGGCCCGCCTCGGCAAGCTCGGCGCGCAACTGGTGGGCGAGGTGGTTCGCTACCAGGACGTGTATCGGCTCTGCTATATCCGGGGCCCCGAAGGCATACTCGTCGGCCTCGCCGAAGAGCTCGGCTAGCAGCGCGGGCGGGCGAGCCCATCGAAGCAGGGCGAGCCGCACCAGCACAATGCGACGCGACGCGGCGCGGGGCGACCGCAAGGGCCGCCCCGCCGCCGCCAACGTCCGCGCCTAGCCCTGCCCGCCGAACAGCGCCTCGCTCAAGCCGATTCCTTCCTCGGTCAGCACCGCATGACCGATCCCCTCCTCGTTGAGCTCGGTTTTCGTGATCCCCGCCGCGTCGAGCTCGGTGAGCGTGCGCCGCAGCGTGCTCATCGGCACCTGCGAGCGCTTGCTGAGCTTGGCCAGCGACCAGGCGCGCCCGGGCGTCTCGCTCAGCGCGTCGCGCAGGCAGCCCAGCACCGCGACGATCACGGGATCGAGCCCGTCCTCGCCCTCGCCTTCCGGCGGCTCGCCGCCGCGCGCCTCGTCATGTCCCGCATCGATCGTCATCGTGTCTCCTCCTGATCCTGTCCGCGTCGTTTGCCTGCCCTGGTTTCGCCGCCCGCCGGCATCGCCGCCGCCACCAGCCGGCCCAGCGTGCGCACCGCTTCCTCGATCTGCGCCGACCAGGGATAACTGTAGTTGAGCCGGATGCAGTGACGATAGTTGCCGGTGGTCGAGAACATATGCCCCGGCCCGATGGTGATGCGCTCGGCCAGCGCGAGTTGGTATAGCGCGATCGCGTCGCAGCCCGGCGGCAGTTCCACCCACAGCACGTAACCGCCCGCCGGCTGCGAGATGCGCGTGCCGTCGGGGAAGAAGCGCCGCACCATCGCGCCCATCAGGTTGGCCTGCTGCGCGAAGGTCTTGCGGATCCGGCGCAGGTGATGGTCGTAGCCGTCGTGGCGCAGGTACTCGGCGATCCCCAACTGGTCGAGCGCGGGCGTGGCCAGCGTATTCAGGAACTTGAGCTTCTCGACCTGGTCGCGGTAGCGCCCGGGCATCGCCCAGCCGATCCGGTAGGCCGGCGACAGGCTCTTCGAGAACGACGCGCAGTGCAGCACCAGCCCATGCCGGTCGAAGGACTTCAGCGCGCTGGGCCGGGCCTCGCCGTAATACAGCTCGTGATAGACGTCGTTCTCGATGGCCGGCACGTCGTGGCGCGCCAGCAGCTCGACCAGCGCCGCCTTGCGCTCGTCGCTCATGAGAAAGCCGAGCGGGTTCTGGAAGTTCGGCATCACCATGCAGGCGGCGATCTTCTCGCGCTCGAGGATGCGCGCCAGCGCATCGAGATCGATGCCGTCCACGGGATGCGTGGCCACCTCGATGGCGCGCATGCCCAGCCGCTCGATCGCGTGCAGCATCGCGTAGAAGGTGGGCGACTCCACCGCGATGGTGTCGCCGGGCCGCGCCACGGCCTGCAGGCACAGGTTGATCGCCTCGGTCGCGCCGATCGTCACCACGATCTCGTTCGGATCGACGGCGATCCCGCGCTCGCCGTAGCGCCGCGCGATCTGCCGGATCAGCTCCGGGTTGCCGGGCGGCAGGTCGTCCATCACGCCCCAGCGCGTGCGGCGCCGCGCGATGCCGTGCATGTGGCGCGCGATCCGCTGCGAGGGAAACAGCGCCGGGTCCGGATACGGCGAGCCGAGCGGCACCGCGTCGTCGCGCGCGATCGAGCGCAGCGTGGAGAGCACCAGCCGGCTCACGTCGACCGTCGAGGACACCGCGATCGGCGTGCTGGCATGCAGCGCCGGCTGGTCGGCGGCCTGCTCGCGGGCCCGCACGAAGTAGCCCGACTGCGGCCGGCTCTCGATCGCGCCGCGGCTCTCCAGCACCAGGTAGGCCCGCACCACGGTGGTGATGCTCAGGTCGTGCTGGCGGCTCGCCTGCCGCACCGAGGGAATCCGCTCGCCCGGCAGGTAGACGCCGCGCCGGATCATCTCGTCGATCTCGTCGGCCAGCTTCTCGTAACGCTTCATCCCGCCCCTTTTGTGAGCAAACGCAAGCACAGTGCTCGCCATCTGTTATCCAGAAAACGAAACTGTACTCTTTTTGCGATGGATCAGGTGTGTACCCACGTTATGTTGCACTGCGTCTAATCTGCTTCCATCGCCGCTGGAAGCGGCTTCCGACAGCCGAGCAGCCATGAAGAAGAAAGCCCCCGTCCCGCGCATCGAGCCCTACCACCATGCGGCCGCCGGTTGGGGCGCGGTCAAGCAGGTGGCGATCAACCTGATCAAGGAACGCGTGGCGGGCGGCAACTACCGCACCCTGTTCCGCCAGAACCAGCCCGACGGCTTCGACTGCCCCGGCTGCGCCTGGCCGGATCGCCAGCACGCCTCGACCTTCGAATTCTGCGAGAACGGCGTGAAGGCGGTGGCCGCCGAGGCCACCTCGAAGCGCGTGGGCCCCGATTTCTTCGCCGAGCACACCGTCACGGCCCTGCTCGAGCAATCCGACTACGAACTCGAGCAGCACGGCCGCCTGACCGACCCGATGGTCTACGACGCGGCCAGCGACCGCTACGTGCCGATCGCCTGGGACGCGGCCTTCGCCCTGATCGCGCGCCACCTGAAGGCGCTCGACGATCCGAACCGCGCCGCCTTCTACACCTCGGGCCGCGCCAGCAACGAAGCCGCCTTCCTCTACCAGTTGCTGGTGCGCCGCTTCGGCACCAACAACTTCCCCGACTGCTCGAACATGTGCCACGAGGCCACCAGCCGCGGGCTGCCGGCCACCGTCGGGGTCGGCAAGGGCACCGTCACGCTGGAGGATTTCGAGCACGCCGACCTGCTGATGATCTTCGGCCAGAACCCGGCCACCAACCACCCGCGCATGCTCGGCGAGCTGCGCGAGGCGGCCAAGCGCGGCGCCACAATCGTCTCGATCAACCCGCTCAAGGAACGCGGCCTGGAACGCTTCTCCGATCCGCAAAGCCCGATCGAGATGCTCACCATGGGCAGCACGAAGATTTCCTCGCGCTTCGTGCAGCCGGTGATCGGCGGCGATTTCGCCCTGCTCAAGGGCCTCGCCAAGCGCGTGTTGGAGTTCGACGACGCGGCCGTGCTGGCCGGCCGGCCGCGCGTGCTCGACACCGCCTTCATCGACGAGCACACCGCCGGCTTCGAGGCCTTCGCCGACGACCTGCGCGCCGAGAGCTGGGCCGCGCTGACCGCCGAGAGCGGCGTGTCCTACGAGCAGATCGATTCGCTGGCCGAACTGTATGCCAGGAGCGAGCGCGTGATCTCGACCTGGGGCATGGGCATCACCCAGCACAAGCATTCGGTGCAGACCATCCACATGCTGTCGAACCTGATGCTGATGCGCGGCAATATCGGCCGCGAAGGCGCGGGCCTCTGCCCCGTGCGCGGCCACTCGAACGTGCAGGGCAACCGCACGGTCGGCATCGAGGAAAAGCCGACCATGGCCTTCCTCGACCGGCTCGGCCAGGTCTACGATTTCGAGCCGCCGCGCCATCACGGCTACGACGTGGTGGAAACCATCGAGGCGATGCTGGAAGACAAGCTGAACGTGTTCATCGGCCTGGGCGGCAACTTCGCGATGGCCACGCCCGACACGCCGCGCACCTGGGACGGCCTGCGACGCTGCGCGCTGACGGTGCACATCACCACCAAGCTGAACCGCAGCCACCTGGTCCACGGCCGCGACGCGCTGATCCTGCCGACCCTCGGCCGCACCGAGATCGACCTGCAGAACGGCGTCTCGCAAGGCGTGACGGTGGAGGACTCGATGAGCATGGTGCATGTCTCCTACGGCATGAACAAGCCGGCCTCGCCGAACCTGCTGTCGGAAACGGCGATCGTCGCGCGCATGGCGATGGCCCTGTTCGGCCCGCACGACAGCGTCGACTGGCAAGCCTACATCGACGACTACGCACGCGTGCGCGACGCGATCGAGGCGGTGCTGCCGGGCTTCGAGAACTACAACGAGCGCATCGCGCAGCCGCGCGGCTTCCACCTGCGCGTGGCCTCGCGCGAGCGCGACTGGATCACGCCGAATGGAAAGGCGAACTTCGTGGCGCATCCGATGCCGACCGACACGCCGATCCAGCGCGCCCGCGCCCTGCACGGCGAGAAGCTGCTGACGCTGATGACCACGCGCTCGCACGACCAGTACAACACCACCATCTACGCGCTCGACGACCGCTATCGCGGCGTGTTCGGCCAGCGCCGCGTGGTGTTCGCCAACAAGGACGACCTGGCGATGCTGGGCTTCGAGGCCGGAGACTGGATCGATCTCGAAACGGTCTGGCACGACGGCATCGAACGGCGCGCCGACGGTTTCCTGCTGGTCGAATACGACATCCCGCGCGGTTGCCTGGGTGCCTACTACCCGGAAACCAATCCGCTGGTGCCGCTCGACAGCACGGCCGACATCGCGAACACGCCCACCTCGAAGTCGATCCCGGTGCTGATGCATCGCTCGGTGACGGCCGCCGCGCGCGCGGCGGCCTGAGGCACGGGCGCAGGCGGCTCGCGCCGGCCTGACGGCCGAGGCGACGCCGCCCGCGCTTCGTCGGTTCCGAACCCGGGAACCCCACGAACCCTTCCCCGCCGCGATTCGTCGGCGTGACGTCCCGTTTCTGGTAGTGTTGCCTGCCTCACCCGTCGCACCGGAGTTGCCGTCATGATCATTCGCCCGCGCGAACACTGGTTCCGGATGCTGTTCGTCTGGAACGGCTCGGTGCTGCAATCGATCCTGCCGCAGCTCGCGGTGATGACCGTGATCAGCCTGCTGGCCCTGCTCACCGACGGCCGCATCCTCGGCACCAAGGTGCCGCTCAATCCCACCCCGTTCACGCTCGCCGGCCTGGCGCTGGCGATCTTCGCCGCGTTCCGCAACAACGTCAGCTACGACCGCTACTGGGAAGCGCGCAAGCTGTGGGGCGGCGTGCTGACCTCGACGCGCGCGCTGGTCTCGCAGGCGCTCTCCTACGGCGGCACCGACGACGGCGCCGCCTTCACGCGCACCACCATCGCCTTCGTCTACGCGATGAAGCACCAGTTGCGCCAGACCGATCCGGCCGAGGATCTCGCGCGCTATCTCGACGCGGACTGCCTCGCGCGCATCGAGGCGGCCCATTTCAAGCCGGTGGCGATCCTGCACGCGCTGCGCCGGCAGCTTGCCGAGCGCCAGCGCGCCGGCAAGCTCGGCGACACGCATCTGTGGATGCTCGACGCGCAGCTCGACGAGCTGGGCGCGAAGCTGGCCGGCTGCGAGCGCATCGCCTCGACGCCGATCCCCTTCCCCTATCACGTGCTGCTGCACCGGACCATCTATTCGTACTGCGTGATGCTGCCGTTCGGGCTGGTCGATTCGATCGGCTTCGCCACGCCCTTCGTGTCGGTGTTCGTCTCGTACACGCTGATCGCGCTCGACACCATCGCCGGGCATATCGCCGAGCCCTTCGGCACCGGCCCGCATCATCTCGCGCTCGATACGCTGACGCGCCAGATCGAGCGCTCGCTGCTCGACATCGCCGGCGAGCCGCTGCCCGACGAGATTCCCGCCGACTCGCGCTACCACGCATCCTAGGCACCGGCCCGCGGATGCGGGCCTGCCGGCCACGACACTCTGCAGTGCGAATGAATCACGATGCCGCCGACCGGCGCGCGCCGCGCATGCCCGCGCCTTTTCCCACTTCATTTTGATATCAAGCTTTCAATTCGAAACAAACCTTCCTAATCGCAATTCGCGTCAATCCGGTTACAGCCAAAATAAATTTCAACCTGTCACTTTCTTCGAAAAAAGTGGATAGGTAGATATATTAAAGATCCCGCTAAATCCCTGAAAACATCAAACTTTTTTAAGCAAAAACCCGAATCAAAAACAATTTGCATCGGTGTTTGTTAACCGCTATTGTCTAGCTGCACCACGACACACCCTCGTTTTTCAGTAATCAAACTAACGCTATTCCGGGGCGGCAACGGCGATTCGATCTGCTTCGCGACACGCGTGGAGAAATGGATACCGAGGGCCATAGACCAGCTGAGTCGAATATATAGAGGGTTGAAGACCATGAGCACGACCGATACGCCGAACTACGCGAACGTGACTTTCTCCATCACCAACGCGCAGCCTTCCCAGACCATCATCATCGACATGGACACCTCGGACCACGACGTGGCGTGGAGCACCGGCGCCGACTTCAGCGGCTCGCCGGGCATCAGCATCGACATGACCTCGGGCGAGGAGCTGCCGCTCACGGGCTTTCGCATCACCGCCTCGGAAATCCGCGTCGAGACCTCCGGCGCGGGCTCGGGCGGCCAGATCGGCTTCAACCTCAAGCTGTTCGCCGCCTATCTGCAGGGCACCAAGGACCTCACGCTCAAGTCCTCGTCCGATTCGGGCATCGTGGTGAAGGTCTCGATCAACGAACAGGTCTCCCAGGTCGTCAACTCTACCTATTCGGATTTCCGGATCAACGGCTGAGCCGGCCCGCGCGGCGCGATACCGGTTCCGGCCTGCCGGAACCGGTCGGGGATATTCGGGGGCGGCCATTCGTTTTCATCGGCCAATGGCATCCCGGCACGGGCAATATATGCGGAGACCTTGAAAATGAACTATACGATTTCATTTACGTTCCGGACCGATTCCTCGCAGGACCCATTGTCCGCGCAACTGGGTTTCAATTCGCCCAGCGCGATTACCCTTACCGGCAATGAAGCGGTCCAGCTTTCCTCCTCGACGGATTCGCTCCCTCCGCTCGAATATCTGATCGTCCAGCAATCGAAAATCGCGGTGCAATCCCATGGCGCGACCGGCGGCAATACCGTTTCGGTCAATGTCTCTTTCTCGACCAGCGGCAGCTCGATTGCCGGCACCATGAAATTGCTCGGCAATGCGTCGGCGAGCGTCCATTATCAATTCGTCGGCTACGAGAATGCGGGCAGCATCCAACCGGGCAACTTCACGATCCCGCTACCCAACTGACGGAACCTGCCTCATGGACAGGAAAGACAAAACCGCCGGCCGGGATACCGCCGGCGGCAAGGCCAGCGCTTTGCCCGTCGAAACAGCCAGCGCCGCCGCGCCGGTCGCCGCGGCGAACCCGTCACGCGCGCCCAGCCCCGAGGCGCTGCGCGCGGCGATCGCCAGCGAGCGCGATTCGCTGCCGCCGCGCGCGCGGCGCACCGTCGAGGGGCATCGCGTCGCGAATCCGTCGCATGCGCTGAACGCGCGGATCTATCGCGACGTCGCCGTCTTCAAGCCGGTCACGCTGAGCTTCGCGAACCTGCGCGCCAACAGCAATGCCTTCCTGAGCCTGCGCGCCGACCAGCAGGCGATCTGGAGCGACGGTGCCGGCCGCCAGCAGGTCGGCCTGTCGCTGTCCTGCGTCAGCGACCCGGTGATGTACCTGAGCCAGTTCCTGGTCAACGCGCGCGAGATCATGCTGCAGACCAGCCAGGACGTGCGCGAGATCCGCGTCTCGCTGTACCTGCGCACCGAGCAGGAGGCCGTGCTCGGGCGCGTGATCCTGCCGCCCGGCGCGAGCGTGACGCTGCAGGCCCGCGACGACCGCAGCACCCTGATCGGCATCAGTTCGTTCGCCCTCGCCCTCGATTGACGTCCATCGACCCGCCCGGATCTTCCGCCATGACGCCCGACACGACCGCCGCCCCGACCACCGCCGAGCTGCCGGCCAGCAGCGGCCACCCCGACGACGCGCCGGACGGCGCCGCGCGGCCGCCCGCCGGCCCGGACGAGAACTGGCGGCTGATGCCGGTGCAGCTCGAATTCCTCGACGTCGCGCCGAACAGCAACCTCGGCATCCACTTCACCACGGCGGGCGTGGCCTGGTCGCTGGGCGACCGCGCCGGCGACAGCATCGGCTTCTCCTACAACCTGGCGGTATCGAGCGCGAGCGGCGAGCCCTGCCTGAGCGGCATCGAGTTCAACGACGCGATGCTGACGCTGCGCACCGGCGACATCGCCGGCGGCCTGGCGCGCTTCACGCTGACCCTGTTCCTGGCGGTCCACCCGGAAGTCGACTACCTGCAGGGTTACTGCACGCTCAACGAGGAGGCGGTGATCCAGGCCAGCTTCGGCGCGCAGGCGCCGATGCAATGGCACAACGGCCGCGTCAGCGCCACGCTGTCGGGCTACGGCGGCTGCTACCGGCCGATCTGCCTGACCGTGCGCGGCGCCCTGCCCGGCAACCGGATCGACGTGCTGGTGAGCACCAAGAAGGGCCTGGGCAAGGTCAGCTGGTCGCTCGGCCCCGACTTCAGCGAGGCCGGCGGCGTGCTGTTCGCGAGCCAGAACGGCCAGTTGCCGCTGCAGTCGCTGTCGTTCGGCAACCACGCGCTGTCCTTCGTGACGGCCGCGGGCAAGGACGGCGGCGGTGCCGGCACCGCGCTGGAGTTCTACCTGAACGCCTTCATCACCTGGACGCCCGACGACCTGAACCACGTCTACCTGCGCACCACCTCGGACAGTTCGATCACCGTGCTCGCCCAGGTGCACAATCGCCAGCCGCAGGTGGTCAGCCAGACCGACACCGTGTTCACGCTGTGACCATGGCGCCGACGTCGATCGACAGCGGCCAGGTCCTGAGGGCGGTCAGCGAATCGCTGCGCCGGCTGATCCGCGCGCGGGTGCCCGAGCTCGCGGCCGAATCGGCGATCGTGTTCGACTCGCCCGGCGAGATCGACGCGCCCGACGAGACGCGCCTGTCGCTCTACCTGTACCAGACCGAGATCAATGCGGCGCTGCGCAACCTGCCGCCCTCGCTGACGCGGCGCCCCGGCGCGAGCCCGCAACCGGCCGCGCTGGCCGTCACGCCGGCGCCGCTGGTGGTCGACCTGACCTACCTGATCGTGCCTTACGGCAAGTCGGCCGAGATCGAGCTGGTGCTGATCGACCGGCTGATCCAGTTGTTCCACGACGTCGGGCAGTTGAGCGGCGCCCTGCTGCAGCCGCTGCTGCGCGCCACCGGCAACGATCCGATCGACATCGTGCCGGAACACGACTCGAGCGAGCAGTTGCGCAATATCTGGGCGGTGTTCCCGAACAAGACCTACAAGCTGACCAAGATGTACACGCTCACGCCGGTGCGGATCCCCTCGGCGCTGACGCTGCAATCCGACTTCGTGGTGAACGGCGAGCTGGCCGCCGGGGAGCCGCCATGGAACTGAGCGCGGTGGTGCAGGTGATCGACGGTTTCAGCCTCGCGCCGCTCGAGGGCCTGCGCCCGGCCTTCACGCTCAACGGCCAGCCCTGCCGGCCGCTCGACAAGCGCGACGGCTTCTACGCCTTCGGCGGCCTGCCGCACGGCGCCTACCGGCTGGTCGCGGCCGCGCCGCCGTTCTTCGCGCAGCAGGTGGCCTTCGAGGTGCCGCTCGCGCTGCCGCTGGCCGAGGCGATCGTCTCCTGCGTGCTGGAGCCGGGCCCGCTCTACCCGTTCCCGCCCGGCACCACCCTGGTTCGCGGCCAGGTGCTGGCGGCCGCCACCCGCCAGCCGCTGGCCGGGGTGCAGGTCGAGGCGCGCTACGCCAGCGCCCGCGGCGAGGCGCGCCAGGCCGCCACCCGGACCGCCGGCCTGGGCCGCTACGACGGCCGCTACGCGCTCGCGCCGCGCGGCCGGCTGGCACCCGGCACCGCCGTCGTGCTGAATTTCAGCAAGGCCGGCTACGCCAGCGCGCAAGCCGAGCTGAAACTGGATCCCGGCGCCATGCAGTACCTGGACATCGCCATGCGCCAGGCGTGATTGACCCTTACCGCAGAGAGACACGATCTTGGCCACCAACTACTATCATCCGGGCATCTATATCCAGGAGGTGCCCAGCGCGCGCACCATCCAGGGCGCCTCCACCTCCACGCCGGCCTTCATCGGCGTGACCGAGACCGGGCCGATCAACACCCCGACCCTGATCACCAGCTGGAACGCCTACCAGCGCGTGTTCGGCAACATGGTCTGGAACGGCATGGTGTCGTGGGCGGTGTACCAGTTCTTCGCGCTCGGCGGCGCGCTCTGCTACGTGAGCCGCGTGCCCGACACGGCCGGCACCGGCAAGCAGGCCACCGCCAGCGCCGGCACCCTGAAGCTGACCGCGGTGACGCCCGGCACCTGGCCGAACAACGTGCTCGGCTTCGTGATCAGCAATGCCAACGGCCCCGACACGGCGGTCTCGCCGGTCTTCAACCTCAGCATCGTGATCGATCCGACCGCGCTGCCGGGCATCACCGCGACCTCCGCCTCGGCGACGCTGGGCGCCTACGTGCTGCAGAACAACCTCACGCCGCAGCCGCTCAACGGCAAGTCCTACTACGTGCTGGAGACCTACAACGGCTATACCGCCGAGACCGCCAGCACCGCGCTGGCCGCCGCCATCAACGCCAACTCGATCTTCGCGCGCGCGACCATCACCGGCACCGGGCGCCCCGGCAACAGCAAGGCCGCCACGCCCTTCACGGCCGGCGCCGCGCCGACCTGGGACTTCTCCTCGAGCTTCGCGCCGCTGCAGACGGTGCAGGACATCAGCCTGCTGGCGATGCCCGACACCGTCAACATGAGCGACCAGAGCGGCACGCCCAGCCTCACCCAGCAGGTCACCACCATCAATCTCGGGCTCAACTACTGCGAGCAGCAGGCCAGCCTGTTCTACGTGACCGACCCGCCCTACGGGCTGGATGTGCAGAACATGGTCGCGTTCCGCTCGGGCAGCACCAAGACGCCCGCGCTCAACTCGACCTACGGCGCGATCTACTACCCCTGGGTGTGGATCGCCAACCCGGTCTCGGGCGCCTCGGTGCCGATCCCGCCCTCGGGCCCGGCGCTGGGCCGCTACGCCAACACCGATTCCAGCGTCGGGGTGTGGAAGTCGCCGGCCGGCGTCAACGACGGCTCGCTGAAGACGGTGGTGATGACCGACCTGCCCCTCACCGACGCCGACCAGGACGTGCTGAACCCCGACGGCATCAACGCGATCCGCAACCTGATCGGCTACGGCAACGTGATCTACGGCGCGCGCACGCTGGCCGCGGCCGGCAGCGAATGGACCTACGTCAGCGTGCGGCGCCTGTTCATCTATGTCGAGCAGAGCCTCAAGCAGAGCCTGCAGTGGGTGGTGTTCGAGCCGAACGACCAGACCACCTGGTCGGCCGTCACGCGCGACATCGACGCCTTCCTGACCACCCTCTGGCAGGCCGGCGGCCTGTTCGGGGCCAAGGCCTCGGAAGCCTTCTTCGTGGTCTGCGACGCCTCGAACAATCCGCCCGAGACGCGCGCGCTCGGCCAGATGTACATCGACATCGGCCTCGCGCCGGTCTACCCGGCCGAATTCGTGATCATCCGGATCGCGCAGAAGACTGCCGGCCCGGATTCCGGATCCTGATGCCCCAGCCCTGACCACGGAGCCGCACGATGGCGACACAACTGACCAATCCGTACCGCGGATTTCGCTTCCAGGTGGAAATCTCCGGCATCCAGATCGCTTCGTTTTCCGAAGCGACGATCCCCGACAGCACGATCGAGACCACCGAGTATCGCGAGGGCACCGACCCGACCTACAAGCGCTCGTTCTCGGGCCTGACCACCTACGGCAAGCTCACGCTCAAGAAGGGCCTCACCGACACGCTCGATCTCTACAACTGGCACCAGCTGGCGGTCGCGCAGGGCTCGACCGGCGACACGGTGCAGAAGAACGTCTCGCTGATCCTGCTCGACTCGGCCGGCACCGCCCGCGCGCGCTGGAACGTGATCAACGCCTGGCCGAGCAAGTACGAGAGCACCGGCTTCAACGCCAGCAGCACCGAGATCATGGTCGAGACCTTCGAGCTGACCATCCAGTACATGACCCGCGTTTCCTGACCGGAGCCTTGCCATGAATGTCATCAGCACCGAAATCGAATTCACGCTGCCGATCGGCTATCGCGACGGGGACGGCAACCTGCACCGCAACGGCGTGATGCGGCTGGCCACCGCCGGCGACGAGATCCTGCCGCTCAAGGACCATCGCGTGCAGGCCAATCCGGCGTACCTGGCGATCATCGTGCTGTCGCGCGTGATCGTGCGTCTGGGCAGCCTCGACATGGTCAGCACCAAGGTGGTCGAGGACCTGTTCTCGGCCGATTTCGCCTATCTGCAGGATCTCTACAACCGCATCAACCAGGTGCAGGCCGAGGACAACGTGGTGGCGATGCCGGGGATGGACAGCGCGGGAAAACTCGCCTCCCTGTAGTGCCCGACCAGATCTACGAGGAGATCGCGTTCATCGCGTATCACTTCCACTGGTCGTACAGGGACATCCTGGCGATGGAGCACGCGGAGCGCCGCCGCTGGTGCGAACGGATCAGCCGCATCAACGACACCATGAACAGCGACGAGCGCGAGAAGAGTCTTCGACTGGGGATATGAGATGGCTTTGGGATCGAGCCCCGCGCGGCAGCCGGCCGCCAGCGCCAATCCGTTCATGGCGTACAACTTCTGCATCGAGATGGGCGGGATCCTGGTGGGCGGCTTCAGCTCGGTGGACGGGCTGCAGATCCGCAACGAGGTCAAGACGATCCGCCAGGGCGGCGTCAACGACGTGGAATACAAGCTGCCCGGCCAGGTGATCGGCAGCGACCTGGTATTCAAGGGCGGCGTGAGCTCGGTCGATCCGCTGTGGAACTGGTTCATGGCGGCCTCGTCGGGCCAGGTGGTGCGCAAGAACGGCACCATCTACCTGCTCGACAACCTCGGCAATACCACCATCGCCTGGAATTTCCTGAACGCCTGGCCGATCGAGTGGCAGGGGCCGCAGATCGATGCCGGGCAGACGCTGGTCGCCACCCAGAGCTTCACGCTCGCGCACGAGGGAATCAGCAAGCGCGGGGGCGGCGCGTGAGGCGCATGAGGCTGGCCGCGATGCGGGCCGGCGCGGCCGCCGGGGCGCCGGCGGCGCGGCGGG
>NZ_VWWC01000089.1:0-29442 GCF_011753175.1 Burkholderia sp. Cy-637
TTGCTGCGCGAACAGCTCGACGACGCCCTGCATGTGCTGAACGCGGCCAAGCGCGAAGCCGCCGTGCTCGAGCAGGCCTTCGCGGCCGTGCCGGGCGGCGTCGACCTGGCGCGGCCGTCGCTGCGCGCGATGCGCGGCCGGCGGATCGTCTATGTCGGCGGACGGGAGGGATCGAATGCGGCGCTCGCGCGATTGGTCGACGCGGCGGGCGGCTCGGTCGCCGTGCACGACGGCACCGACACGAGCGCGGGAAGCTGGATGTCGCGAGTCGCCGAAGCCGACCTGGTGGTGGTGGCGACCGATGCCGTGGCCTGCGAAGCGCTGGCCGGCATCGCGGCGGCCTGCGCGAAGCAGGGGGTGCCGCTGAGGAGGATCAAGGCGGCCAACCTGGCCGAGGTGGTGGATGCCATCGCGGGGCTGGCGCGCTCGGCCGAACGCGCGGCGGCGGCCATCGCGATGCGGCAAGGCTGAACGCCGAACCACCCACGGGCGCCGCTCCGGCGCCCGCATCGAGAGACGGCATCAGGGCCGACTCAAAACCGCCTCAGGACTGCATCAAGTCCGTCAGCTCGGCGATCTGGCTGTCGCAATGCCGCTTCGCCTCTTCCTCGATCTCGCGATAGAGCGCGATGATCTTCTCGCCGACCGGGGTCAGCGTGCAGCCGCCGCCGCTCGCGCCGCCCTGCTCGGAATGCGTGGCCGGCGCGCGCAGCGAGCGATTCAGTTCGTCGATCAGCAGCCAGGCGCGGCGATAGGACATGCCGAGATGGCGCGCAGCCGCCGAAATCGAGCCGTGCTCGCGCACCGCTTCGAGCAGGGTGACCTTGCCGGGGCCGAGCGCGACCGTGTCGCCGCGCCGGATCCGCATCCGGAAATTGACTTGCGGGGGGCCCGGCGGTGCGGAGGACGACTCGGCTGCCTCGGGCGCGGGCTCGGTCGAAGGGAGATCGGGTTTGCTCATGCGCGAAAGCATACACGATGGGCCGGCCGCCTCGCGAGCCGCCGATTCGCCGATTCGCCGCGCGACGGCCCCGCCTGACGCGAAGCCGAGAAAGGAAGCCGCAACATGAAAATGGCCCGGGAGCACGCCTGCTCCCGGGCCATTCGTCGTTCAGCTTCGAAGCGCTGCTTCGTTCCGCTACTACGCCACGTCGAGCTTGGTGGTGTTCGCCTGCACCGTCACCACCTTGGTGCTGGCCACCGCGGTGGCGGCGTTCGGCACCTGGCCCGTCGGGCTCACCGGCGCAATCTTGCGGAAGTTGCAGGTCAGCGCGCTCGGCGTGAGCGTGATCACGCTATACCCCTGCGCATTGCTGTCCGAATACGCCAGCCAGCTGTTGTTCGCGGTGAGCGTGCTGTCCAGGCTGTTGAAGCCGCCGGTGGTCGCCAGCAGGTCCAGCCAGCCCGTATTGTTGGCCGGGTTGTTGAGGAAGGCCACGTAGGAGGTAAACAGCGAGGTGCTCGAGATCCCGGCGGTGCCGAGGTCGACCATCACCGGCGTGGGCGTGGCGGCATCGAAGTCGTTCATCACGGTGCCGGCCACGAAGGCATTCAGGTTGCCCGACAGCGACACCACGTTGCCGATGTTGTTGCTGCTCAGG
This sequence comes from Burkholderia sp. Cy-637, assembly GCF_011753175.1. Classification (NCBI taxonomy): domain Bacteria; kingdom Pseudomonadati; phylum Pseudomonadota; class Betaproteobacteria; order Burkholderiales; family Burkholderiaceae; genus Burkholderia; species Burkholderia sp. Cy-637. The sequence continues at coordinate 1,602 of NZ_VWWC01000089.1, forward strand.
AAGCTCATCAGGCTCAGGCGCTCGGCGTTGTAGCCGTCCCATTGGTCGGCGCTCATCAGCATGGTGGTCAGCACCGAATACGGCGGCAGCAGCGAGTTCAGCTCGGCGATGGTCCCTTGCACGTCGGCCTCGGGGAAGCCCAGCTTCTGCGCGAAGGTGTCCAGGTTGGTGAACGGCGCGGGCTTCAGGTTGCCGGCCACGGCCGCCGTCAGGTCCTGCTGGATCGCCGTGTGGAACTGGGCCTCGAACGGCCCCAGCCCGCTGGTGGTCTGCAGCACGGCCTGGGTCAGCGCGTCGGTGAGGGCGGCGAACATGTCCACCTGCGTGCGCAACAGCGACACGCTGTTGCCCCACAGCTTCCAGGTGGTCTTGGCCGCGCTCATCTGCGTCTGCCACCATTGGCGCTGCGTGTCGCCGAGCAGCGACACCGGGGTCAGCGCATTGCTCGCGGCCGTCAGCTTCGCCTGCTCGGCGGCCGCCACGGTGGCCTTCGGCACGAAGTAGAGGCTGCCCACCGGATTGCCCGATACCTGTTCCGCCACCTCGTGGGCCGCGCGATACAGGCGCTCGTCGGTCATCACCAGCGTGGCCAGGTTTCCAAAGGAAAACGAACGATAGATCTGAATATTCTGGAACGAGGGATTGTCGGCCGTGAAGCTCACGTCGGCCGGCATGTATTCGAACCAGGCCTGGTTGGCGCCGCGTCGGCGCGCGGTCTGCTGCGCCTGGGCGGCGGTGTAGGTCTCGTGGTCCTGCCAGCCGTTGGCCGAGAACTCGTGGTCGTTCCAGATCGCGATCATCGGCCAGTTGGCGTGCAGGCGCTGCAGGCGCGGATCGCTGCGATAGGTCTTGTAGAGCGTGCGGTAGTCGGGCAGCGTGGTCGCGTAGACCGAGCCGTCGGGCAGGGCCGTGCCGTTGGGCAGCTTGAAGTCGGGATGCGCCGGGTCGCGCGCCGGCGTGGTCGGCAGCGTGATGCCGAGGCGCTCGTACACGTAGTTGCCGACGTGCACGATGAAGCTGATGTCCTCGCCCTGCATGGTGTCGAAGGCCGCCCAGTGGTTCACGCTCCAGTCCTGGCTGGAGATCACCGCGAACTTCAGTTGCGAGAGCGCCTGCCCGGCGGCCGGCAGCGTCCAGGTGCGGCCCGTCATGCTGGTCACGCCGCCCGCGATGAAGCGGTAGTAGTAGATGGTGTTCGCGTTCAGGCCGCTGACCTTGTGGCGCAGCGTGTAGTCCCAGTCGGCGCTCGCCGCCACCGTGGTATCGAGCACCAGCGCGCTGAAATCGGCCGCCGTCGACACCTGCACGCGCACGTTGACGGGGTTCTTGCCGTCACCGCCCGCCACGCGGGTCCACAGCACCACGCTGCCCGGCTGCGGATCGCCCGAGGCGACACCCAGCGAGAACGACAGCGGCGTGGCCGTCGAGCTGCCGCCACCGGTATTCGTGCCGGTCGAAGTCGCGGCGTCGTCGCCCCCGCCACATGCGGTCAATAGCGTGGCGCTGGCGACCGAAGCGGTCATGAAACCGCTCCACTTGATGAATTTACGGCGATCCATTTTCAATCCGTCGATATGTCAGTTTTAAGAAATAAATAGCGATTTCCGATATTACAGAAAACTATCCAAATGCTATCGAGGCCGAATTAAGACATCGACAGATGTCTCTTCAATGACAAATCCCACATGTCCGACGGATGAAAAAATCTCCATTCAATCAACCGATTCGATTACTTTATATTTCGATGACGGCTGTTTACATGATGTTTTCGTGACTTGGCAAGGTACCGAGAATTTTCAAAAGGAACGACCGTTCCCGGATTTATTCGACAAGCTCGTGATTTTTTCCAAAACGCTTTGTCATCTGCCTTAAATTCATCCTGACTAGCCTCTTTCATTCCCCGCGAAACTGAAATGCGTCATTCATCTCGACACGAATCCCTTTTGTTTCGAGTCGATGAATTTCCTGGATGGATAATCAAACAATGTCGAAAACTTCCCGCCCGCCGCGGCGACTCCCCGCCTTGCTGGCCGGCACCGCCCTGGCGCTCGCCGCCTGCGGCGGCCATGACGATCCGCCGGCAACCCAGGCCGGCAACACCACCGGCAACGGCGGCAGCAGCAACAACGGCAATGCGCTGCAGGTCACCGAAACGCCCTCGCAGTTCATCGTCGGCAATGCGAACACGCGTTTCGTGCTCAGCCGCGACAGTTGGCACCTGCAATGGGCCTCGGCCAACGGCGACACCCTGGTCCAGGACGCCGCGGCCAGCGGCGCACCCTCGCAGGTCAATCCCGATTTCGCGAAGTTCGACAACCTCCAGGACGGCATCAACGAGGCCTACCCGGGCTTGCCGCAAGTCAGCTATCGGCCGTTGTCCTACCTGAGCGGTTCGCAGTGGCATTACGCGACCGGCGTGAAGTCGGTGCAGGCCTCGGGCAAGGTCGCCACCATCGCGGTGAACACCGACGACGGGCTGGGCGCCACGCTGAGCCTGAGCTTCGCCGACAACGGCACGGTCAGGCTGCACTACGCGCCGGCCGCGCCCAAGGTCACGGCGGTGTCCACCGCCTGGGACAGCCCGGCCACGCAGGCCTACTTCGGCGGCGGCCAGCGCTTCAACTCGGTCAACCTGCGCAACACGGCGCTGCCGCTGTGGATCAGCCACGGGCCGGGCTCGAACCGGCAGACCTCGACCAACGAGATCGTCTCGCCGTTCTTCTGGTGTCCTTGCGGCTGGGGCGCGGCCGTCGATTCGGACGCGCGTGGGGAAATCGTGTTCGCGCGCGACGACCAGCGTCCCGACGCGGTGCGCGCGACCATCGAGAACGACACGCTGGACCTGGTCTACTACCAGGGCACGCCGGCCAAGATGCTGTCGGCCCATGTCGGCCGCGTCGGCGGCCCGCAGTGGACGCCGCCCGACTGGATGTGGAAGCCGATGGTCTGGCAGGACGGCGATACCAGCACCGCCTCGGTCAACCAACTGGTCGACGGCATGCAGAGCCGCAACATCCCGATCGGCGCGGTCTGGCTCGACAATCCCTGGGACAACGGCCAGGGCAGTTTCGATTTCGATCCCGCCCGCTTCGCGAACCCCGACGCGCTGATCTCGCAGGTCCACGACAAGGGCGTGCGCCTGATGGTCTGGCTCTCGTCCTACGTGAACAACAGCTACCAGACCGATTACATCAACAAGGGCTGGACCATCACCGGCACCCGGCCCGACAACAACGAGGCCACCTACTACCCGCCGCGCGGCCTCAGCACCCACGTCGACTTCAGCAACCCGGCGCCTTATGCCGCCTGGCGCGACGGCCTGCGCGCGCTGGTACGGCGCGGCGTGGACGGCGTCAAGGTCGATCGCGGCGAGGAGGACCTGTCCGACAACTCGGTCTGGCACAACGGCCTGCCGAACCGGCTCAACCACAATGCCTATATCGACGACTACCATCACGCGATCTTCGACGCCTTCCACGCCGAGCGGCCCGGCGACGATTTCGTGATCCTCGCGCGCGGCGGCTGGAACGGCTCGGCGCGCTGGGCCGGCCACTGGGAGGCGGACAACCAGAGTCAGCCGGGCGAGCAGGGGCTGACCCAGGCCTTGCGCGGCTTGATGTCCCTGTCGATGAGCGGCTTCGCCTTCACGGGCGGCGATATCGGCGGCTACGCGGGCAGCCGCCAGAACACCGGCGAGGCCGGCTTCAACCACCCGGAGCTGACGCCGACCGAGGGCACCTATATCCGCTGGACCGAACTGGGCGCGCTCTCGCCGGTGATGCAGACGCCGGTGCCGCCGTGGTGGGTCAGCGATCACGCGATCGCCGTCTACCGGCGCTACGCGACGCTGCACGACCGCCTGGTGCCCTATATCGCCGCCGCGGCGCGTAGCACCATCGCCGACGGCACGCCGATCGTGCGGCCCCTGCCCTATGCCTACCCGAGCGATGCCAACGCGGTGGCAGCCGACGACGAGTACCTGTTCGGCCCCGACCTGCTGGTCGCGCCGGTCACCTCGACGCTGTCGACGGTTGGCGTGGGCACGCGGCACATCTACCTGCCGGCGGGCACCTGGCGCGACTTCTGGACCGGCGCGGTATTCCAGGGGCCGCTGTCGCGCACGGTGGTGCCGGACGTCGACACGCTGCCGCTGTTCGTGCGCGACGGCGCCAGCCTGCCCGAGGGCGTGAGCGCGGCGGCCTTGCCGTAAAGGGAGGGAGCCGGCGCGGGGCCCGTCGGGCTCGTTCCGGCGAGATCGCGGGCAATCGCGAGGACAGTCGCGAGGGAAATCGGCCGCCCAATGAAAAATCGCATCCGGGCCGGCGGTGTCCGGCGTGGATGCGATCGGATCGAGCGGCCCCGTCCAGGGCCGCGCGAGGCAGGGCTACAGATCCCGCTTGAACTTGTGCAGCGTCTCGTTCAGCGAACTGCGCGAATTGACGGCATCGATCGTGTCGGCGAGGAACCACGGCAGGATCAGGCGCGTGTTCGGATCGCTGACGCCCACCGTCAATCTCGGCGGCGCCGCGGACTTGCCGGCGGCTGTGCCCTGCGCCGCGGCGTGATCGTCGGCGCCGACTGCGGGCGCCGCCAGGCAGGACACCTGCGCGCCGGCGGCCGCCAGCATGCCCAGCACCAGCATGGAACGGAATTTCCTCATGACTCGTTTCTCCCGATGGGCCATCCCATCTTCATCCGGATAAGGACATCGAGTCATTTTTCGAGGAAAAAATCCCGGCATCGAGAAATTCTCCCGGGGCGCTCGCTGCCCGGTGCGATCACGGCGCGCTCACGGCGCAATCACGCGCGCCACCAGCGACGCGAGTCGCTTCACGTGCCGCGGCGCCGGCGAGATGTCGGCGCCGGAGAACAGCAGCGGCGCGCCCGCCTCGCCCAGGGCGCGGCCGCCGCATTCGTAGGCGACGATCGCCTGCTCGCCGATCGCGGTATTGAACAACTCGTGCCACGAGAAGGTGACCACGTAGCCGTCGTGGCCGATCGCCAGGAACACGGTGCGCTTGAAATCGCCGCTGGCCGGATCGTGCAGCCCGGCCAGCGTGAACAGCTCGGTCAGGCGCACGCCGCGATACGGCTCGACGTCGCGGATGTACCGGCCGCTGGTGAAGCAGCGCAGCGCGAAGGGCTCGCAGCGCGTGGCCGGCAAGGCGGCGAGCTCGGCCAGCGACAGCGACATCGGCCGCAGCACGTCGCCCTCGATCCTCAGGATGCCGGGGCCGGGATGGCCGGCCAGGAGCGGCGGCGCTTCGGTGCTCATCGGGCGGCTCCGCTCAGGCGTCCACGCCGATGATCACGCTGGAGGCCTTGAAGATCGCGCTGGCCGGCTTGCCGGGCGCCAGGCCCAGGCGATCGACGCTGTCGTTGGTGACGATCGCCACCACCTGCGCGCCGCCCGGCGCCGCGATCGCGACCTCGGCATTGACGGCGCCCTTGGTCAGCGAAGCCACCGTGCCGGCCACGCAGTTGCGCGCCGAGACGCGCCCCGCGTCGACGTCCACCATCACCAGCACCGACGAGGCCTTGACCAGCGCGAACGCGGCCTTGCCGGCGGCCAGCCCCAGCGACTCGGCGCTGCCGTGGGTGACGATCGCGACGATCTCGAGGCCGTCGGCGGCGCGCAGCCTCACCTCGTCGTTGACCGCGCCGGGTTTCACGTCGACGATCTGTCCGACGAAATGGTTACGGGCACTCGTGCGCATGGAGGTCTCCTGTCAGGTTGGCGCCGGCCGAGATGCCGGCGCATCGAGGACGCCAGTGTAAACGCAACGAATCGCCGCCGCGATTCCCGCTATTCCGCCCAAATGTCGCCGTCGCACCGTAATATACCGACCTCTATAACGCTACGGAGTAAGCCATGTTTCGCAAGCTGCTGGTGTGCGGCGCCGTCGTCGCGAGTGCCTTTGCCGCCAACGCGCAGGCCGCCGACAACGACACCGTGAACGTGCTGTACGCGGGTTCCCTGGTCAACCTGATGGAGCGCAGCGTGGGCCCCGCCTTCGAGAAGGAGACCGGGCTGCGTTTCCACGGCTACGCGGCCGGCTCGAACAAGATCGCCAACGAGATCAAGGGCAAGCTGCGGCGCGGCGACGTGTTCATCAGCGCGAGCCCGAAGGTCAACACCGGCCTGATGGGCGAGGAGAACGGCGGCCACGTGGCCTGGTACGTCAACTTCGCCGAGTCGCCGCTGATGATCGGCTATAACGCCAAGAGCCGCTTCGCCAAGGACTTCAAGACCAGGCGCTGGGACCAGGTGCTGCAGGAGCCGGGCATCCGCATCGGCCGCACCGATCCGAAGCTCGATCCGAAGGGCGCCTTCACGGTGGAGATGATGACCAAGGCGGCGAGCTTCTACCACCAGCCGGACCTGGTCGAGAAGACGCTCGGCACGGCGGAGAACCCGGAACAGGTGCTGCCCGAGGAAACCCTGGTGGGCCGCCTGCAATCGGGCCAGCTCGACGCGGGCTTCTTCTACTCGACCGAGACCTCGGACCTGAAGATCCCGGCCGTGGCGCCCGCGCCCGAGCTGCAGGCCAAGGCCAGCTACACGCTGACGATCCTGTCCGACGCGCCCAACCAGGCCGGCGCCGCGCGCTTCGCCAACTTCCTGCTGAGCGCCCAGGGCCGCGCCCTGCTCAAGCAGCACGGCGTCGACGTGGTCACGCCCAAGGTGAGCGGCAACGCGCAGGCCCTGCCGCCCTCGCTGCAGGCCGTGATCGACGCCGCCCAGCAATGACGCGACGCGTCGCCGGACCGCTGCGGCTGCTCTCGCTGCTGCTGGCGGTCTACCTCTGCGCGCCCTTCCTCGCCGCCATCCCCCAGATCGGCCAGGCCGACTGGGCCGGCGTCGACTGGGGCGCCACCTGGTCGGCGGTCGGCGTGTCGGCCGGCAGCGCCACGCTGGCCGCCCTGCTCACCCTGGTTTGCGGGGTGCCGCTCGGCTACTGGCTGGCGCGCTCCGGCTCGCGCGCCACCACGCCGATCGGCTTCATCGTGCAGTTGCCGCTGGCGCTGCCGCCGCTCACCAGCGGCGTGCTGCTGCTGTTCCTGCTGGGTCCCTACAGCCCGCTCGGCCAGTGGAGCAACGGCGCGCTGACCGATTCCTTCGCCGGCATCGTGCTGGCGGAAACCTTCGTGGCCGCGCCCTTCCTGATCGTCGCCGCGCGCTCGGCCTTCGCCGCGCTCGACCCGGTGTTCGAGGATGTCGCCGCCACGCTCGGCCATCGCGCCGGCAGCCGCTTCTTCCGCGTCGCGCTGCCGGCCGCCTGGCCGTCGATCCGCGCCGGGCTGGTGCTGGCCTGGCTGCGCGCCTTCGGCGAATTCGGCGCGACCGTGATGGTGGCCTATCACCCGTATTCGCTGCCGGTCTATACCTACGTGGTGTTCGGCGGCCAGGGGCTGCCGGCGATGATGCCGCTGCTGCTGCCGACGCTGGCGATCGCGGTGGGTTGCGCGATGCTGTCGGTGCTGCGGCTCGGCGCGCGCGATGGCGGCGAAGCGGGCGCGACCGAGAACGGCGACGAGCCGCCGCTGGCGCGCACCGCCGCGCCGCTCGACGCCGAAGCCCTGGCCGACGCGACCGAGGCGCGGCTCGCGATCCGGCTGCGCAAGCGGCTCGGCGCGTTTCGGCTCGCCGTCGACTGGGCGCCGGCTTCGCGGCGGCTGGCGATCGTCGGGCCTTCCGGCTCGGGCAAGTCGCTCGCGCTGCGGCTGATCGCCGGGCTCGAGCACAACGACGAGGGCAGCGTGACGCTGGGCGCGACCGAGCTCGGCGCGCTGCCGCCCGAGCATCGCCAGATCGGCTACATGCCGCAGGATTACGGGCTGTTCCCGCACCTCACGGTGGCGCGCCAGCTCGCCTTTCCGGTCGATGCCGATCCGGTGGCGGCGCGCTACTGGGTCGAGCACCTGGGGCTGGGCGCGCTGACGCGGCGCCTGCCGCGACAGCTCTCGCTCGGCCAGCGCCAGCGCGTCGCGCTGGCCCGGGCGCTGACGCGGCACAGCCATCTGCTGCTGTTCGACGAGCCGTTCTCGGCGCTCGACACGCCGCGCCGCCGGCAGTTGCGGCGCTCGCTGCGCGCGCTGCAGCGCGAGATCGGCGCGGTGACGGTGATCGTCACGCACGATCCCGACGAGGCCGCGCAACTGGCCGACGAGCTGCTCGTCATCGATCACGGCGAGACCCTGCAGGCGGGGCCGGTGGCCGAGGTGTTCGCGCGCCCGGCCAATCCGCGCGTGGCCGAGCTGCTCGGGCTGCGCAACCTCGGAGCCGGCACGCTGGCGGCGCCGGGGCAGGTGGCGATCGGCGAAGGCGCGGTGCTGGAGGCGGCGAAGGTCGATGCGGGTCTCGCGCCGGGTGAGGCCGTGATGTGGCGCGTCGCGCCGAGGTCGATCCGCGTCGACGCGCAAGGCGCCTACGAGGCGCGGGTGGAATCGGTGGAATTGCGCGACGGCGAACGCCATGCGCGCGTGATGCTCGGCGGCCACGCCTTCGAGCTCGCCGTCGAGGGGGCCTTCGTGGACGACATCGCCACCTGCCGCGTGGCGATCGACGCGGCCGGCGTGACGGTCTGGGCGGCTGGGGCCTGAGACGCCGGCCCGGCGGGCGCGCACCGACGCGTGCCCGCTTCTTCCCGCTCGCTTAGGCCAGCCCCGGCTGCGCGCCTTCCCGCTTGGCCAGGGCGGCGCCATACTCGTGCGCGAGTTCGCGAATCCGCGCCGCCATGCCGGCATCGACGGGCGTGTAGACGATCACGCCGAGGTCGGGCCGCCCGTCCACCGCGAAGGCCGAATATTCGAGCTCGATCGAGCCGAGCAGCGGATGCCTGAGATGCTTCACGCCATCGCCCTCGCCGTGGCTCAGCACCTCGTTGTCGCGCCAGAGCGCCTCGAATTCGGCACTGATCCCGCACAGCTCGTCCACCAGGTCGCCCACCTCGGAGGCGATCCCGGCGCGCGCCACGTCGGCGCGAAACGCGCCCACCACGAAGCGCGCCACCGCGTCCCAATCGTGCTGCTTGGCGCGCACGGCCGGATTGCCGAACAGGAAGCGCAGGATGTTGCGCCCGCCGACCGGCAGCAGGCTGTAGTCGGTCAGCACCACGGCCGCCGCGCGGTTCCAGGCCACCACGTCCCAGGTCGGCGTCTTGACGATGGCGGGGCTCGCCTCCAGCGAGTCGAGCACGCGCTGCAGGCGCGGGCTGACGCCCGCCACCGAACGATAGCGGACCTCGGGCGGCCGCCCCAGCCCGACCATGAACAGGTGCTCGCGCTCGACGTCGGTCAGCAGCAGCGCGCCCGCGATCCGCTCCAGCACCTCGGCCGAGGGCGCGCCGCCGCGCCCCTGTTCGAGCCAGGTGTACCAGGTCGGGCTGATGTTGGCGCGCTGCGCGACCTCCTCGCGGCGCAGCCCCGGCGTGCGCCGGCGGCCCGCGAAACCGAAGCTGGCGGGGTCGAGCCGGGTGCGCCGGCTGCGCAGGAAGTCACCCAGGGAACGGGCGGGATCGACGCTCATGGCAAGCCTGTTAGTCGTTTTACTACGATAAAGTCACTACTTTAACGGGATAAGCAGACACCGGATAGTACGCCTCGTGACGACCCAGGAGAGTTCACCATGCGTATTTTTCTGACGGGCGCGACCGGTTTCATCGGCTCGGCCCTGGTTCCCGAACTGATTCAGGCCGGCCATCAGGTGCTCGGCATGACCCGTTCCGAGGCGGGCGCGCAGGCGCTGCGCGCGGCCGGCGCCGAAGCCCATCACGGCACGCTCGAGGATCCCGACAGCCTGAGCCGCGGCGCCGCCCAGGCCGATGCCGTGATCCACGCGGCCTTCGACCATGACTTCAGCAACTTCGTGGCCAACTGCGAGAAGGACAAGCGTGCGATCGCGGCGCTCGGCTCGGCGCTGAAGGGCTCGAACCGCCCGCTGCTGATCACCTCCGGCACCGGGGTGGGCAGCGGCGAGCACGGCGAGCCGGCCAGCGAGGACGTGTTCAACACCCGGCATCCGAATCCGCGCATCGGCTCCGAGGAAGCGGGCAATGCGCTGCTCGAGGCCGGCGTGAACGTGTCGGTGATGCGGCTGCCGCAGGTTCACAACCCGTATCGGCAGGGGCTGGTCTCGCCGCTGGTGGCGATCGCGCGCGACAAGGGCGTGGTGGCCTATGTCGGCGAAGGCAACAACCGCTGGCCGGCCGGCCATCTGTCCGACGCGGTGCGGCTCTATCGCCTCGCGATCGAGAAGGCGCAGCCGGGCGCGCGCTATCACGCGGTGGGCGAGGAAGGCATCCGCAGCCGCGAGATCGCCGAGGTGCTCGGGCGCGGGCTGAAGCTGCCGGTGGTCTCGATCGAGCCGGGCGAGGCGGCCGCGCATTTCGGCTGGATGGCGATGTTCGTGCAGCTCGACATGCCGGCCTCCAGCGCGCTGACGCAGGCGCGACTCGGCTGGAAGCCGACCGGGCCGACGCTGATCGCCGATCTCGACGAGGGCAAGTTCGCCGAGCAGGCCGGGCACTGAGTTTCGCCCTACCCGGCCTCGCGGCCCGCGCGATGCTCGCGCGGGCCGTTCCTTTTCCGGCGACGAGCCCGCTCCCGAGCGCCGGCCTTGACCGGCTTTTTTTCGTAACGTATCGTTTCGCGACGTTACCCATCTCGCGAACGAGCCATGCATTCCCGTTTCGATCGCTTCCGTGCCACGCCGCTCGGCCGGCAACTGGAGGCGCTGATCGACCTGCCCGAGCGTTACGTCGAATTCGCGGCGCTGTCGCGCGTCGGCGTGGCCGCGATCGCGGCGATTCGCGACGATGTCGCCGAGAAATTTCCGGAAGTGGAAGGCGATACCACGGCGCGGCAGTTCTGCGGCGCGATGGTGGCCGAGATGATGCGCCGCCACGGCCATGAGCTGGTGCAGGCGCGCGGGCGCATCGGCGGCACGCTGTTCAGCTATGGCGCCGTGTTCAGCGCGCGGCCGCTGCGGCTGCCGTTCGCCGAGGTGATCGAGGCGCTGGCGGCCATGCCCGAGACGCTGGCCGGCTTCGTCGCGCGCCTGCCGCCGGCGCGGCACCGGCAGCGCCCGGAAGGCACCGGCTTCTCGCTGGTCGAGCACGCCTGCCATCTGCGCGATCTCGACACGGTATTCGCCGCCCGCATCCAGGCCGTGCGCACCGCCGCGCTGCCGGTGCTCGACTCGGTGGACGGCACCGCCCTGGCCGAGCAGCGCGGCTACCAGGAACAGGATCACGAGGCGGCGCTGGCCGCCTTCCGTGCCTCGCGCCTGCGCCTCTGCAATACGCTGAAGCGGCTCGATGCCGATCAGCTCGCCCGTTGCGGGCTGCGCGACGGCGTGCGCCGCATGACGCTGGAGGAACTCGTGCGCGAGCTGCTCGACCACGATCGCACCCACCGCCTCGAACTCGACGAACTGCTCGCCGAGCTCGGCCCCGCCCCTTCCCCGACATGAATCGCGCCATGCCCAGCCAGCCGTCCGCCGTGTTCGTCCACGGCTTCATCGGATCGTTCGAGACCGCCGCCTACGACGCGCCGCACTTCGCGCCCGCCCTGCTCGGCTATGGAGAACATCGCGAGGTGCCGTTCGAGCGCATCTCGCTGCCGGCCCAGGTCGAGCACCTGCGCGCCTGCCTCGATGCACGGCCGGAGCTGGACGTGGTCGATCTGGTCGGCCATTCGGTGGGCGGCGCGATCGCGATGCTGTTCGCCGCGGCCTACCCGGAACGCGTGCGCCGGATCGTGAACATCGAAGGCAATTTCACGCTCGACGACGCGTTCTGGTCCGCTTCGGTCGGGCGCATGACGCCCGTCGAAGCTGAAACGATGCTGGCCGGCTTTCGCGCCGATCCCGCACGCTGGCTGGGCGGCGCGGTCGCCAAGCTCACCCCCGGGCTGGCGCATGTCGCCGAGCGCTGGCTCGACGCGCAACCGGCCTCGACGCTGCGCGCGATGGGCCGCTCGGTGGTCGAAGTTACCGGCGACGCCGTTTATCTCGAGCGGCTGCGCGAGGTGGTCGAGCGCCACCCTGTCTACCTGCTCGCCGGCGAACGCTCGCGCGGCGGGTGGAACGTGCCCGAATGGGCGCTGGAGGGCTGCGTGGGTTACGAGGTGCTGCACGATTGCGGCCACCTGCCGATGCTCGAACAGCCCGCAGCCTTCACTGCCTCGCTGCGGCGCTTCCTCCTTCATCCCGACAAGCCCTGAACGTCGCCGCGCGACGAGATTCGATAGCGGCAAATCCTGTCTTGTGCCCGCCGAATCCGCGTGTTAAATTCCGCTCGCCATCGATCGGTTACCGGTAACCAACGCGGAACGACCGATGGCCGGCTGGGAACTGCCTGAATGAAGGCGGTGGGTCGATGCACGTCCTCGCTTCGGCTTCCCGAGGACGCGGCAGGCGCTCGCGTCGGCCGACTTCCGTCGCGGTCGACAATGGAATCGAGTCGCATCGATTCCCTTCGTATCAATTAGTCCTGCATAACAAGAAGCATGCATTGCGCCGTGCCGATCGCATGGCGTAAATGCATCGAAATTCGTTCGTAAACCTGAATAAATCGAACAGGAGACGTCAGTGAACAAGTGTTGGACCATCGGCCTCTCGGCCCTGGCCGCCCTCGGCTCGCAGGCCGCGTCGGCGCAAAGCAGCGTCACGCTGTACGGCATCATCGATGCCGGCATCACCTACACCAACAACCAGAAGGGCGGCAGCGCCTGGCAGGCCACCTCGGGCAACGTGCAGGGCTCGCGCTGGGGCCTGCTCGGCAGCGAGGACCTGGGCGGCGGCAACCGCGCGATCTTCAAGCTCGAGAACGGTTTCAATCCCGACAACGGCGCGCTCGGGCAAGGCGGGCGCATCTTCGGCCGCAGCGCCTGGGTGGGGCTCAGCAACGCCCGCTACGGCACCGTCACGCTGGGGCGCCAGTACAACAGCGTGCAGGATTACTTCGCCAACGTGCAGGCCAACGGCACCGGCGCGCTGACGCAATATGCGAACGTGGTGTACGACACCTACGATCTCAACAATACCTACCGCACCAACAATGCCGTCAAGTACACCTCGCCCACCATGGGCGGGCTCACCGGCAACGTGATGTACGCGTTCTCGAACACCGCCGGCGGTTTCACGAACAACCGTGAATGGAGCGCCGGACTCGACTACGTGAACGGCCCGCTGCGGCTCGACGCGGCCTATGCGCTGAACGACAGCCCCGGCGCGAACACGGCCGGCGCCGCGCCGTCCGACAACTACTACAGCCTGGCCAGCTCGATCATCAGCAATGTCGCGCGCAACCAGGTGTGGGGCGCCGGCGGCGCCTACAAGCTCGGCCCGGCGACGGTGGCGGTGCTGTACACGAACTCGCGCTTCGACCTGCTGACGGGCGGCACGCTGCGCTTCGCGAACTACGAGGCCGACCTGACCTGGCAATTGACGCCCTCGATCCTGCTGGCCGCCGCGTACTTCTACACCGACCAGCAAAGCACCTCGTCGACGGCCACCAATGCGCACTATCACCAGGGGACGATCGGCGGCGAATACTTCCTCTCGAAGACCACCGACCTCTACCTGAACGCGGCCTACCAGCGCGCGAGCGGCGCCAAGGCCTGGATCGACGGCACCTCGCTGCCTTCGAGCAACGATCACCAGATCGTCGCGGTGGCGGGGATCCGCCACAAGTTCTGAGCTTCGCGCGATGGCGATGGAAAGCGGGCCCGGCCGGGACGCTCTCCATCCCTCACTGCAGCCAGACGCCGTCGAAGCGATGATTGCCCAGCGGCGTGAAGACGAGCCCCTGCACGCGCTTCGAGATCGGTATCGACACGATCGAATGCGCGATCGGCGTGAACGGCACCTGCTGCTTGAAGATGAGCTGGGCGCGTTCATAGAGCACCGCGCGTTCCTTCTGGTTCGGATCGGCACGCGCCTTCTCGATCAGCGCATTGAAGCCCGGATCGCACCATTTCGACACGTTGCCGCCATGCACGGCATCGCAGCCGAGCAAGGCGCCAAGCCAGTTGTCGGGGTCGCCGTTGTCGCCCGACCAGCCATAGAGCAGCACGTCGTGCTCGCCGCCCTGCTTGGCGCGCCGGTTGTACTCGCCCCATTCGTAGCTGACGATCCTCGCGCGCACGCCGATCTTCGCCCAGTCCTGCTGGATCAGCTGTGCCATCAGCTGCGCGTTCGGGTTGTAGGGCCGCTGCACCGGCATCGCCCACAGCGTCAGTTCGAAACCATCGGGGAAGCCGGCCTGCGCGAGCAGCGCGCGCGCCTTGGCGGGATCGAAGGGCGCGTCCTTCAGCGCGGGGTTGTAGGACCATTGCGCGGGCGGCATCGGGTTGGTGGCCACCTTCGCGTCGCCGGCGAACACGGCCTGGATGATGGCCGGCTTGTCGATCGCCATGTCGAGCGCGCGACGCACCTCGACGTGGTCCAGCGGCGGATGCTGGGTGTTGTAGGCGACGAAGCCGACGTTGAAACCGACGCCCGACACCAGCTTCAGCGAGGGATTGCGGCGCACCGTCTGCAGATCCGCCGGGCGCGGGAACACCGACACCTGGCATTCGCTGCTGGCCAGCTTCTGGATCCGCACCGCCGGATCGGGCGTGATCGCGAACACCAGGTGCGCGAGCCGCACATCCTGCGGGCGCCAGTAGTCGGGATTCGCGTCGTAGCGGATCAGCGCGTCCTTCTGGTACGAGCGGAACACGAAGGGCCCCGTGCCGACCGGCAACTGGTTGATGTCGGCCTCGCGGTGGCGCGCCTGCAACTGCCCCGCGTACTCGGCCGACAGCACCGCCGCGAAGCTCATCGCCAGGTTGCGCACGAAGATCACGTCGGGCGACTTCAGCACGAAGCGCACCGTGTAGTCGTCGACGCGATCGATGCTCGCAATGTTCCTGTCGAAGCCGAGGTCGCTGAAGTACGGGAAGCTGGTCGGATAGGCCTTGCGGAACGGCTGCTGCGGATCGAGCATGCGATCGAAGGTGAACAGCACGTCGTCGGCGTTGAAATCGCGTGAGGGGCGGAACCAGGCGGTGGTCTGGAACTTCACGCCGTGGCGCAGATGGAACGTGTAGACGCGCTGGTCGGGTGAACTCTCCCAGCTTTCGGCCAGCGCCGGCTCGAGATCGAGCGATCCCTGGCGAAAGCGCACCAGGCCGTTGTAGACGGTGTTGGTGCTGGCGTCGAAATCGGTGCTGGTGGTGTACTGGCCCGGATCGAAACCTGCCGGGCTGCCCTCGCTGCAGAACACCAGGGTGCCTTTCAGAGCGGGGGTGGTGGTATCGGCCTGGGCGGCCAAGGCAGCGGACGATGCGATGGAGAACAGCGTCGCGCTGCCGAACGCGGCGATGAGGTTCAGCAAGCGGCTGCGCACGGGTTGGCGCGTCGTGCCGGAATCGGGAGGGCTCATGATGTCGGTCGAGATCGGGAAGCGATGCAACCGACGATTCTGTTGCCGCGGTGAAAGGTTCACCACCAATTAATCGGTATATCGATAGACGGCACCGGACTAAAAAAAACGATCAGGATGCGCCCGGAACGAGCGCCGGCCTTTGCCTAAAGAATCGAGGCGATCGGCCGTAATACCTGTTGCCCGCAATCGACCTGGTTCGTCCGATGAATAGTGTGGAAACGCATCGATGCATGATCTGCCGCCACGAGACGGAATATTTTTTCTCCAAGGACTACCCTACCTACACGGGCAGTCCATTTCCGGAAACACTGACGGTCGATTTCTGGAAATGCGGCGATTGTGGATTCACCGTGTCGCGCACCCATCAGGAGATGAGCGATGCGCAATGGTCACAACTGAATTTGAGCTGGCATCACAGCTTCGAAAACGATCCGGCATCGAGAACCACCAACCAGCCGCCCTACATCGACCAGGCGCTCGCCCTGAAGCTGCTGGCCGGGAACCACGTCCTTGAACTCGACGATGCGCTCGACTATGCCGCCGGTTACGGTACGTTCTCCCGCTGCATGCGGAAGTATTTCGACATCGACATTCCCATCTTCGATCGCTACGTGCGCAACCAGGACCCTGGCGTCGACTACGTAGCCGAACAGGATCTGTCTCGCTACCGGCTGGTGATCAACAGCGCGATGTTCGAGCACGTGCTGAACCGCGATGCGCTCGACGAAGTCGATCGCCTGGTGAGCGACGACGGCGTGCTGATGCTGCATACGGTGATCGCCGAGCGCGTGCCGAAGGATCCGGATTGGTTCTACATCAACACCATGGTTCATACGGCCTTCCATACCAACAGGAGCATGTCCTTGCTGATGCAGCAATGGGGCTACGCCGCTTCGGTATATTCGCCGCAAGCCAAAAGCTGGTACTTGTTCAAGCGCGGCTACCCTCGATTGGCCGAACTCGAGACGCGCATCGCGGGAATCAACCGGGAACTGCAAACCACCTACTTTCACTACAAGCAGGGGTTCGTGGACTACTGGAAAGGATTCTGAATCAAGGGGCAAACGCATCGCCAGGCGGATAGCGCCTTATTGCAAAGCCGAAGGGATTTTTACTCGCTCGAATGCCGGCGGCCGTCACCCGGGCGACACAGGCCACCGGCGCGTTTCGATCCAGTGCCACGCATCATTCAGCGTTCGGCTCGCAATCCTATTCGGCTCGCGCATGGCCGGATATCGGCAAGCGAATAGTGCATCCGCACACTTGCTCGCTCGTGCGAAATCGCCGCGATTATTGAGCGATTTCCTTCCCTCGCGCAGCCATTCCCCACCGCGCCTCTCCTGCTCGCCAGCGACAGCCTCATGGCCGCGTTCCCGGTACGGGATCTGCTTGTCCTTCATGCCCCCGCGACGTTCCCATCACGCGCGAAGGGGTTTGCTTGTTCTCAATCGCACTTGAACTTCTAGAATCGAGACCCGCATCCTGGACCAGGAGAGGAACCATGTCGACACACCACACCGACACCCTGCTGAACACGCTGCTCGACGCCAACGCCCGCTTCGACCTGAAGGCGAAAGGCACCACCAACCACCTGCCGATGGCGCTGGTCGCGCTGGCGCGCATGGGCGCGTCGCCCGAGCGCCTGCAGGCCTACTTCGACATGTGGTCGCGCGAATACGCGCTGCCCGCGCCCGCCGTCGACACCCGCATCGCGCGAGGCGACTGGCGGCGCCACGTCGGCGACGGCAAGGCCTTCGGCGCGCTGCGGCTGTGCTTCGTCGACTGGATCGGCGACGAGGGCGCGACGGCCGTGATCGTCGCGATGCTCAAGCAGATGCCGCTGGCGCCGGCCTCGGGCGCCTTCCACGCGGTGATCCGGCTGGCCTACGGCATCGAGGCCGCGCACGACGGCGAGATCGCCGCCGCGCTGGCTGCGCTGGTGTCGGGGCACCTGCCGATCGAGATCGACCCCGCCTCGCGACCGCGCGCCGAGCGGATCGATACCGCCTTCGTGCAGGCCGCGCGCGCCATCGACAAGCGGGAGATCAGCGGCGACTTCATCACCGATCGCCTGCGCGTGGTCGCGAAGCACCCGCGCTTTCGCGAGGCCCTGCTCGCGCCGCCCGAAACCGAACACCTGCTCGACGGGATCGCCGCGGCCGCCATCGCCGCCTACTGGCGCGCGCCCGACTTCACCGTGCTGCACACCGTGACGGCCACGCACGCCTCGCGATTGTTGTTCGCGCAACTTCCGTCGCACCTGGTTGCGCGCAGCCTGCCCGAATTGTGGGTCGCGCTGTGCGCCGCCTACGCGAGCATCGAGGTGCCGCTCGACGTCGACAAGCCGCTGCCGCGCGTCGATGCCGATTGGGACGAGATCCTGCGCCGCGCCGTGCAGGCCGACGACGAGCACGTGATCAAGATGAGCTACACCTGCTGGCGCGAATACCAGCGCGATCCCTCGCCGCTCTATCTCGCCTCGGCCGCGCGCCGCGTCGGGATCATCGACTGAGCGGATCATCGACTGAGCGGCGGCGCCTGCGACAGCACCCGCCGCAAGGCCTCGCCCCGCACGCGCCGAAGATGGCGACGTCCGATGCGAGGCCAGCGGCAACGGCCGCGCCGGCGCATTCGCATCATCAGGCCGCGCTGGCGCGCCCGTCGGCCGGCGCGCCGCCGCGCAACGGCGGCAGCGGCTCGACCCGGCCGACCAGGAACAGGTAGGACAAGGCGCCCACCACGCAGAGCGTGCCGGCCGCCACCAGCGGCACCACGAAGGAGCCGCGCGTGATCGACAGCATCACGCCCGTGAAGGTGGTGATGAAGATGCCGGCCAGGTTGCCGGCGAAGTTCTGGATCCCGCCGATCGAGGCGACATGGGCCGGCGACGGCGCCACCTCGCCCACCAGGGTCCAGACGTTGGCGCCGGCGAACGACAGCCCCGCATAGGACAGCGAGAACAGCGCGAGGCACAGGCCGACGTTGTCGACCAGCGCCGACAAGGCGATCGACGAGGAAGCCAGCATGCCGCCCACCAGGCAGGTCTTGCGCGCGGCGGTGGCGCTCCAGCCGCGCCGGAACAGCGCGTCGGACACGTAGCCGCCGAGCCAGCCGCCCGGGATCGCGACCAGCGCCGGCAGCATGCCGAGCGTGCCGAGCGAGGCCAGCGAGAAGCCGCGCGATTGCAGCAGGTAGCTCGGGAACCAGGTGATGAAGAAGTAGATCGCGAAGTTCAGGCAGAACAGGCCGATCATCATTCCCCAGATGGTGCGATAGCGGAACAGGTCGAGCCAGGACACGCGCGGCGCGGCGGTTTCGGCGCCCGACGCGACGGGCGCGCCCGGCTTGCCGCCGACGTCGGCCGCGCCGGCCCGCTCGGCCAGCAACGCCTCGACGGCCGCCGGCGCGATCGAGCGATAGCGCTCCGGGTCGCGGTAGATGAACCACCAGGCCAGCGCCCAGACGATGCCCAGCCCGCCCGTCACGACGAAGGAGCCGCGCCAGCCGATCAGCGAGATCAGCCAGGCCACCAGCGGCAGCGACAAGGCCGAGCCCACCCGCGAGCCGCTGTCGAAGATGCTGCTGGCCAGCCCGCGCTCGCGACGCGGGAACCAGTTGAAGGCGACCTTGGCGAACGAGGGGATCGCGGCCGACTCGCCGACGCCCAGCATCAGGCGCATGCCGACCAGTTGCCCGAGCCCCCGCGCGGCGCCGGTGGCGACCGTGAACACCGACCACCAGCCGACCGCCAGCGCCAGCGCGACGCGCACGCCGACCTTGTCGATGAACCAGCCGGCCGGCAGTTGCAGGAACGCGTAGGTCCAGAAGAAGGCGCTGAGCACCAGGCCCATGCCGACCGCATCGAGGCCGAGCTCGGCGCGGATGCTGGGCGCGGCGATCGCGAGATTGGCGCGATCGACGAAATTGATGACGTTGGCGAGGAAACACATGAAGATCATCGCCCATCGGATGTTCGGCATCGAAGGTCTCCGCTTCGTTGGGTTGCCGGCGCGTCAGCCCGTGTCGGGCGGACGTCATCGGTCGCACGTTGGCGTGCTTGTCGGTGTAGTCGGTGGTGTATCGCGTCTCGCCCGATGAAACGCGGGCGCGGGCCTCATGGCGCCGCGCCCGCATCCGTGCGCGGCTCAGGCGTGATCGAACTTCTGCAGCGCTTCCCAGAGCCCGTTCAGGTAGACCGCGCCCAGCGCGCGGTCATAGAGCCCGTAGCCGGGCTTGCCGGTTTCGCCCCAGATCATGCGGCCGTGATCGGGCCGCACGTAGCCGGTGAAGCCGGTGTCGTGGTAGGCCTTCACGATCGCGGCGATATCGAGCGAACCGCAGCTCGACAGGTGCGCCGACTCCTCGAAGTCGCCCTCGGGCGTGATCTTGACGTTGCGGATATGCGCGAAGTGGATGCGGCCCATCGCGCCGAACTCGCGCACCAGCGCCTCCACGTCGTTCTGCGGCCCCGCGCCGAGCGAGCCCGAGCAGAGCGTCAGGCCGTTGGCCGGGTGGTCGACCGCCTTCAGGATGCGGGCTAGGTCGTCGCGGTTCTTGACGATGCGCGGCAAGCCGAAGATCGGGCGCGGCGGATCGTCGGGATGGATCGCCATGCGGATCCCGCATTCGGCCGCCACCGGCACGATCGCCTTCAGGAAGTATTCGAGGTTGGCCCACAGCCGAGCCTCGTCGATCTCGCGGTACTCGGCCAGCAGGGTCTGCAACTGCCCGGGCTGGTAGCTCGAATCCCAGCCCGGCAGCGAGATGCCCTCGGCCGGATCGATGCGCTCCACCTCGGCGATGCTGAAGGCCAGGCAGGTGGAGCCGTCCTCCAGCGTCTTGGCCAGCTCGGTGCGGGTCCAGTCGAACACCGGCATGAAGTTGTAGCAGACCACGCGGATGCCGGCCGCCGCCAGGTGGCGCAGGGTCTGCTGGTAGTTGGCGATCAGGCGATCGCGCGAGGGCTTGCCGAGCTTGATGTCCTCGTGCACGGGCACCGATTCGACCACCTCGAAGTGCAGCCCGGCCGCCTCGATCCTCGCCTTCAGCGCCTCGATCTTCGCCAGCGGCCAGACCTCGCCCACCGGCTCGTCGTAGACGGCCGACACGATCTGCGTGACGCCGGGAATCTGGCGGATGTACTGCAGCGAAACGGGATCGGCATCGCCGTACCAACGAAAGGACATCTTCACCGTGCGCTCCTCCTTCATGAACGTCGCATGGCGGCGCGCCGGATCGCCCGACCCCGCCTGGTTGGACCAGATTCTCACTGGTCAACCAGTTTGGCGGAATAGTGGTTTACCAGTTGAGAAAACGTGTCGACCAGGCCCGGCGGGCCGGCTGGCAAGGATTTCGGCCGGAGCCGGATCGGCCGTGGCCGGCGGCCGGCCAAACTGGTGTACCATTTTCCCCGTTCCACCGGCCGGCCCTTCCCGGCCGGCGCCTTATCTCGAGAGCACATCGCATGGCCGAAGTCTTTTCCACGCCGCCGGGCCGCGCCGCCGAAGCCGACGCGGCCGACCGTTCCTACGTCGGACTGGCAAAACAGATCTACGAACTGATCGCCTCGGGCGACGTGGGCGCCGGCGCGCGCCTGCCCTCGGAGCGCACCCTGGCCGAGCGCTTCGCGGTGAGCCGCACCCAGGTGCGCGAGGCGATCATCGCGCTGGAGGTACGCGGCGTGGTGGAGGTGCGGGTCGGCTCGGGGATCTACGTGGCGGAAACGCGCGAGGCGCGGCCCACGCCCTTCGATCTGCCGCGCGGGCCGGGGCCGATCGAGACGCTGCGCGCGCGGGCGCTGATCGAGGCGGAAATCGCCGCGCTGGCGGCCGTCGAGCGCAAGGACGCCGATCTCGACCGCCTGTTCGCCGCGCTGCGCGCGATGCGCGAGAACATGGGCGACAAGGCGGCCAACGAGGCGGCCGACCGGGAATTCCATCTGGGGATCGCCGAAGCCAGCGGCAATGCAGTGCTGAGGCACATGGTGGCGGCGATGTGGGACGGCTCGCGGGCCGATCCGCTGTGGCGCAAGATCGAGGAGCATTTCCACGACACGGCCTTGCGCGAGGCCTCGCAGGACGAGCACCAGCGGATCTTCTCGGCCATCATGGCGCGCGACGCGCAGGCTGCGCGCGAGGCGATGCAGGCGCACCTGACGCGCGTGATCGCGGAGTTCACGCAAGCCTGGCGCTGAGGCAGGGAGGGGCGCGCCGCCCCTCGAACCTCGGTTCCTTTCAGGCGCGGGCGGCGCAAGAAGCGCCGCTCAGCGCCCCTCGCCGCCTTCCGGCGAGGCGTCTTCCTCCTCATCGTCCTCGGGCGGATGCGCATCGAGCCAGGCCACGATCTGCTGCGAGGCCTGCAGCGGCGTCACCGTCTCCCCCGTCGCCAGCACGTCGAACTTGTCGGGATCCATGCCGTCGGGGTTGTCCAGGTGCGCGATCGAGATGGTCCAGCGCCAGTCGATCTGGTCCGCGATCGGCGAGGCGATGCCCTCGATGACACAACGACAGCCGTCGATCTCGGCGACGAAACCCGTATGGGTCGGATCATAACTCGCGAACACGGCGGCTCCTCCGGTGACTGGCTCCGCTCGCGCGGACGAGCGGCGAGTATCGCACGCGGCCGTGTCGGCGCCATCGAAAACAGCGGCCGGCACGGGGGCATCGCCGCGTCATCGAACTGACGTCCGCTTCGTTTACCCCTCCTGTTCCACTCGCCTGGCGACCTGCAAGCAAGCGGAAAAGCCTCTGCAAGCGCCTCGCGTCCCGGCTTACAATCACGCCCGCCGATATCCAGCACCCGCGTCACCGCCCGCGACGGCCAGCGACTCGCCGCTGCCCTCGCCATGGCCTTGCCGCTGCCTGCCGCCCGTCACCGTCGAGCCGCCCCTGTCGCCAGCCGGCGCCGGCCGCCGCTCCACCAGAGAACGCGCTTCATTCACCATGACGAAGTGGAAGTACGCCAACCTCGATGCCATCCGCGGGCTCGCCGCGATCCTGATCGTGTTCCGCCACGCGCCGCTGCTGTTCCATTCGCCGAGCTTCCCGCAGAGCTACCTGGCGGTCGACCTGTTCTTCGCGATCAGCGGCTTCGTGGTCGCCAACGCCTATGAGGCGCGGCTGCGCTCGGGCGCGCTCGGTTTCCTCGCCTTCGCGAAACTGCGGCTGATCCGGCTCTACCCGCTCTACCTGATCGGCATCGTGCTGGGCCTGGCGAGCCACTTCGTGGCGATGGCGCACCTGCACCAGCACGGCCGGCCGCTCCCGTCGCTGTTCGCCACCACGCTGTTCGTGCTGCTGTCGCTGCTGATGCTGCCCTCGCGCGCCACGCCGCTCTACCTGGTCAACAACCCGGCCTGGTCGCTGTTCTACGAGATCGTCGCCAACCTCGCCTTCGCGGCCATCGTGCGGCGCGCGGTGCCGCGCATCCTGGTCCTGGCGATGATTCCGTGCGCCATCGTGATGCTGCGCTACGCGCTCGACCATCACGGCATCGACGAGGGCTGGGATCTCGGCAAGTGGTATCTCGCGCTGGCGCGGGTGGGCTTCTCGTTCTCGGCCGGCGCGCTGCTGTTCCGGCTGCGACGCGGCGGGCCGCGGCCGGCCAGCGCCGCCGTCTCGCTGCTGGCGCTGGCGGCCGTGCTGCTGATGCTGTGCGCGAAGATCCCGCCGCGCTGGGCCGGCCCGGCCGCGATCGCCGAGGTGTTCGTGGCGATCCCGCTGATCGTCCATGCCGCCACCTCGTTCGAGCCGCCGGCCTGGCTCGCGCCCGCCTTCGAGACGCTCGGCCGCGTCTCCTACGGGCTCTACATCCTCCATGTGCCGGTGCTGCTGCTGGCTTACCGGCTGCTGGAGCCGCATCGGCACGCCGTGTACGGCAAGCCCGCGCTGGCCGCCTTCGTGGCCGGCATGCTGGTGCTGGTCGCCCTGCTCGACCGCTACGTCGACGCACCGCTGCGGGCCTGGCTCTCGCGCCCCGCCAGGCGCCGGCTCGAGGTGCCGATCGCCTCGCGCGTCTAGTGCGCTCGCCCCCGCCCGGCGCGGCGCGGCAGGTACGGCAACTGCTCCCGTCCCGCCGACTGTCACGCGATACGCAACGGTCTGTTGACATCGCCGCGCTTCATTCTGGAACCGGTCCCATCTAGCATGACGCACACGGAGGCGAGCGGCTGCAGGATGCGCGCCAGCCGCGGCCGATCCCGTCATCGGCATGCCGCACCGCCCCGGCCGTCGATCCCGGCCGGGCCGCCGCCTCCGCACTCGCCCTCGCCGCATCACCGGACGCCCCGCTCCGTCCGGCCCGACCACATAAAACGACACTCGCTCATCATGAAAAAGCAACTGACCGCAGCCCCGCTGCTGCTGAGCCTGGCGACCGCCGCCTCCGCGCAGGGGTCCGTCACGCTCTACGGCATCGTCGATGCCGGCATCACCTACCGCAGCAACGAGCGCACCGGCACCGGGCCGGGCGCGACCGGCCATTCCGACCTGGGCCTGAGCTCGGGCAACCTGTCGGGCAGCCGCTGGGGCCTGCGCGGCACCGAGCAGCTCGGCGGCGGCTGGCGCGCGATCTTCACGCTCGAGGACGGTTTCGACATCAGCAACGGCCGCGCCGGCCAGGGCGGCCGCCTGTTCGGCCGGCAGTCCTACGTCGGCCTCGGCAACCAGCGCTACGGCACGCTCACGCTCGGCCGCCAGTACACGCCGCTCGACGATTTCGTGTCCGGCGTGGCGCCGGTCAGCTATATCGGCGGCTTCGGCGCGCATCCGGGCGATATCGACGATCTCGACCAGACGGTGCGCGTCGACAACTCGGTCAAGTACACCAGCGCGAACTACGCGGGCTTCAGCTTCGGCGCCATGTACGGCTTCGGCAACCAGGCCGGCAGCGTCAAGCGTCGCGGCACCTGGAGCGTGGGCGCCGGTTACGCGAACGGGCCGCTCAAGCTCGGCGCCGGCTTCGAGCGCTCCGACAACAGCAAGACCGGCCCCGGCGACAGCAGCGCCGGCGGCTGGGCCAGCGGCGACGACGGCACCTTCAACTCATCGATCAGCGAGGGCTACGCGAGCGCGCAGACGCAGCAGATCGTGGCGACCGGCGCGACCTGGGATTTCGGCTCGACGGTGGTGGGCGTCAACTACAGCAACGTGCAGTACCGCGCCGGCGCGCAGTCGCTGTTCCGCGGCCACGCCAGCTTCAACATCGCCGGCGTTTTCACGCGCTGGCAGGCAAGCCCGGCCGCGCAACTGTTCCTCGGCTACAGCTACACGCGCGGCAGCGAACTGGACGGGCTGGATGAGCGCGCCGTCTATCACAACGTCTCGGCCGGCGCGACCTACGATCTCTCGCGGCGCACCACCGTCTACCTGCTGGCCGGCTGGCAACACGCCTCGGGCAGCACGCTGGACGCGAACGGGCAGGTGGTGGCGGCCAGCGCCTCGGTATCCGACAAGGGCAACGGCCATTCCTCGGCATCCCGCTCGCAGGCGCTGGTGAGCCTGGGGATCCGGCAGCGGTTCTGAGGGCATCGCCAGGAAGGCAATCGGAAAGGTCCCAGTGGCCTTTCCGATTCGCCCACGTTCAGGGAGAAGCCAGGGGGAAGCAGCGCAGGTCCACGATCCGGATCCCGCTTTGTTGGCAATACAGAAGGCCGGTCAGGCTGGAACATCCGCCCGTCGTCGCGACGAGCAAGCCGGCGGCCAGTAATCTCCACCCGAAACGCATGATCCTGTTTCCGTCGATGCCGATATCGTCCGGCATCATGCCAAGCGGCAAAAAACCCGGATGTGCAGAATTGTCGAGGCACCGTCCCGCCCGGCCTCCGCACACTCTCCCGCGCACGCGCCGCTCGACTGTGCATGGCCGATCGGCCCGCGCTCGCCTACACTGCCGGCTCGCCTTCCCCCTTCCCCTCGAGCGGAGCCGCCATGCTGAACATTCTCGGAAAGATACCGTCGATCAACGTGCGCAAGGTGCTGTGGACCTGTGCCGAACTGCAACTGCCGTTCGAGCGCGAGGACTGGGGCGCGGGCTTCCGCTCGCCCAACACGCCCGAATTCCTGGCGCTGAACCCGAACGGCCTGGTGCCGGTGCTGCGCGACGGCGATCTCGTGCTGTGGGAATCGAACACCATCATCCGCTACCTGGCCACGCGCTACGGCGGCGAGGCGCTCTACCCGGCCGAGGCGGTCGCCCGCGCGCGCGTCGACCAGTGGCTCGACTGGCAGGCCACCGATCTCAACCGCGCCTGGAGCTACGCCTTCCTGGGCCTGGTGCGCAAGTCGCCCGCGCACCAGGATCCGCAAGCCACCGCCGAGGCGATCGCGGGCTGGACCCGGCTGATGCGCATCCTCGACGCGCGGCTCGCCGACACCGGCGCCTTCGTGGCCGGCGAGCATTTCTCGATCGCCGATATCGCGATCGGATTGTCGGTGCATCGCTGGTTCGGCACGCCGTTCCAGCAGCCCTCGCTGCCGGCCGTCGAGGCCTATTACCAGCAGCGGCTCTCGGCGCGCCCCGGCTTCGCCGAGTATTGCAGCAGCGCCACGCCCTGAGCGCCGGCGCGCGGCAGCACGATCGCGCAGCACGCAGCGATCGCCCGCGTGCCTTCCCCGCCGCCAGCGGCGCCTCAGCGCGCCGCCGTCTCCACCTCGTCCAGCCCGAGCTGCGCGCGCCCGAGCGGCGTCAGGTCCGCCGCGCTCGCGCGGCCGTCGAAATCGACCTCGAAGTGATCGGCCGGGAAATCGGGCGGGCTCTCGCCGGCGAGGAAGCTCGGCAGTTGCCGGCGCAGATAGGCCTCGTTCTTCGCGCAGCCCGGCGCCGAGGCGATGTACATCACGTTGCTGTAGCCGGCGCCGCGATGCGCGTCCTCCACGGCGTGGATCACGTCGCCATGCCAGAACACCGTGTCGCCCGGCTGCATCAGCGGGATCGACGAGAGCGCCTCGAACAGCGGCGCGTGATACTCGGGGCGGATCGATAGCGCTCGGCCCGGCATCGCGCCGCACAGGTCGTCCTCGGCGACGTCGTCCTGCAGGGCACGCAGCAGCACATAGGCTATCGCGTTGGCGATCGGCACCAGTTGCAGCGTGCCGTCGCCGGGGCCTTGCGCGGTCAGCGCGGTCCAGCCCTGGAAGGTGCGGAACATCGAGCAGACCGCCGGCGAGGCGATCTCCTCGACCTCGGTGCGCCAGGCCGCGTCGAAGGGATCGTAGTCGCGCCAGTTGCCGGCGAACACGTGGCGATAGACGCGGCGGAAGTTGGCCTCGATCCAGCGCTCCACCGAGCCGCCGTCGCAATGCGCCGACAGCCCCAGCGAAGCCGAGCCGGGCGGCCGGCGGCGCAGCCGGTCGGCATAGGCCGGCACCTGGTCAGGATCGAAATGGCGGCGCCCCTCGCTGTGCGCGCGCCACAGCCGGTTCAGGAACACCCGCGCCTGCGTCAGCGCCGGCGACTGGCGCGCCTCCACCTGCGGCGCCGACCAGTACACGCCATGGATCTGCGGCTTGCTGGAAGCGAGCTGGCCGAAGTACTTGTCCTCGGCGCGATGTTCGAGGCGCGCGTCGAGCCGATTGCGCTCCACGTAGTCGGCGATCTCGCGATCCCAGCGCTCGGCGCGCTCGCGCTCGAACACGCCGCGGATCACGCAGGCGCCGCGCGACTTCACGCGCGCGAGCTGCGCCTCGCTCACCCGCCCGGCGACGATCGCCGCGAATTCGATCTCCGGGATCACCGCCGCGCCGCGCGCGCGCTCCTCGGCGATCTCGCGCGCCGCCTCGCGCATGGCCGCCTCGACCTCGGCGAACACCTCGCGATAATGGGGCAGCGCCGCGCGCAATTCCCGCTTGGCCTGGCGAATGGCGGCGGGCAGGTCGTCGATGTAGAGGGCCATGATGTCGTCTCCGTCTGCTGTTGTGGGTGAGACGGATCGTATGTCGGCACGGTGGACGGAAGTGATACGATCCCGCCATTCTCATTGCGGATCCGGCCATGAAACCCGCTTACGAACATGTCGATTTCGGCCAGGGCTGCTCAGTGCGGATCTACCATCGCCGGCTGTCGCGGATCCCCTTCGAGTGGCATCACCATCCGGAGTACGAACTGACGCTGACCCTGAACAGCCAGGGCAAGCGCTATATCGGCGATTCGGTGGCCGCCTACGGCGCCGACGACCTGGTGCTGGTGCCGCCCAACCTGCCGCATACCTGGGCCTCGAACCGCTCGATCGACGCGGCGGCGGCGCAGGTCGCGATCGTGGTCTGGTTCGACGGCGACTGGATCGAGCGGCTCGCCGACGTCTGCCCCGAACACAACGTCCTGCGCGATCTGCTGCGGCGCGCCGCCTGCGGGCTGCATTTCGAGGCCGGCGCCGGCGCGGCGATGCGCGAGCGGCGCGCGAGATCGCCGAG